>DAHUXY010000144.1 GCA_027315505.1 Vulcanimicrobiota bacterium
CTCGTATTGCGCCGGCTTCGGTATACGGCTCGTGGAATCGCATTGGAGGTCGATGGTCATCAGCGGCCCGCTCGATCGTTTGATTGAGGCGTTTGGGGCGACCGTGGCCATCTTTACCGATGACGCCGGTAATCGGTTCCGGCATCGTTCGGGCAGCCTTCACGTTCCGCCCGAGATCGCAGCCATCGTCAACGGCGTCTTCGGGCTGCATCAGTGGCCTCGCTCGTCTCGGCTGGGACCGCTACAGCGACACTCGACCCCGCTCAGCGCTAATGACGTAATCGATCGCTATCAATTCCCCGATGCGGACGGAACCGGCGTTACCGTCGGGATCGTGCAATTCCGCGGTGAGTTCAAACCCGACGATTTCGCCCGCTGTATGGCCGCGCAGGGTGTAACATCCGCGCCGCCCATCATCAAGCGCATCGATAACGCGGCCTTACAGCACGATATACAAACCACGAAAGACCTCGAAGCCGCGCTCGATATCCAGATCGTCTCGGCGCTTGCGCCCGGGGCGCGAACGGTGATCTACCAGGCACCCGATAGCGAACGCGGCTTCCTCGACGCGATCCGCACTGCGCTCTTCGACGACGAACTCGCGCCCTCGATTCTCTCGATCAGTTATGGATGGGCCGAACGGCTGTGGACGCCGGCGGCCGTGAACGTCCTCCAAGAGCTGTTCACCGCTGCGGCGCTCCTCGGCGTGAGCGTCTTCTGCGCGTCGGGCGATAACGGTGCCGAACTCCAGTACGACGGGCGGCCGCACGCGCTGGCACCGGCGTCGAGTCCGTTCGTCCACGCGTGCGGAGCGACGACGATCGTCCCCGGCTCGCCGGCGCTCCAGGAAACGGCGTGGGAACACACCGGCGGCGCCTTTAGCGAACGCTTCGGCACGCCACCCTGGCAGATGGCCACGCGCACGGATGCAATCGCGGGCGCGGCTTCCGGGCGTGGCGTGCCCGATGTCGCGGCTCAAGAATCGCCCGGCTACCTGGTGTACCTGGACGGGGTCGAACTCGCGGCCGGCGGAACGAGCGCCGTCGCTCCGATGTGGGCGGCGCTCGCCGCGCGGATCACCCAGCGCCTGGGCACGCTAATCGGTTTTTTTGCGCCATTACTCTATGCTTCGCATCCGACGGGTTTCCGCGAAGTCGTTGCTGGGAGCAATGGCTATTTTCAAGCGCACGCGGGGTGGAATGCGTGCACCGGACTGGGCGTGCCGTTGGGCCGTGCGATCGAGGCGCTGCTAATTCATACAGCCTAATGCGTCATCGTGAAATTGTTGATGCGCGGTTTTGTAGGTTTCAACGACCTTTTGGAGCCGATCTTTATCGACACCCGGCATCGCTTCGAGTGTGTGGTGCAGTTGGTCGATGGTTTTGCCGTGTGCGTCGATGTAGGTCTCGGCTTCGGTCTTCGTTATCATGGACATAGCGTCGCTCCTAAGTGGCGGCGGACGCCGCCGGTCGCTGGATATGCCGGCTTATCGCCGCGGCGTGCTCGAGCGCTTCCTCTGCCGTAAGGCCGGCACCGGCGCTGAGCCGCCGAGCCAGCTCGTCTTCCGCGTAGACGTTGGAGAGCAATCGCATCGCCCGTTCGTATCCGAATTGTTCCGTGCGCTGGCGGGTGTCGGCGGACGAAGCGTAGTGCGCGTTGGTGAAGCCCAGCAAAGCAGCCGCGCGCTCGTTTTCGTGCACCAACGCGCCCAGCGTGGCGTGGTGTTCGAGTGCGGTAATCATCCAACGGGCGCCCGATTTTTTCAAGAGGCTAAGGGCCTCTCGCAAATGGTCCCGCGCTTCGTCGAGATCGTCAACGGCCATCGCGTACGCGGCCTGATTGCATACCGCAAGAGCAAGCGGGGCGGCGTTGAGCTGCGCGAACGTTTCGCGCGCCTTTGCGGCGGCCGCGCGCGCAGCGGCTACGTTGTCGGCCGCAAATTCGAGTTCGCCGAGGTTGAGCAGGGCGCTCGCGTGCGCTTCGCTCCCGGGGCGTTCCCTGCTCGCAACTTCGGAGAAACGACGCCGCGCCATATCGAGATCGCCGTGTTGTAAATTCGCGATCGCCCAATTGCGTAACACATCGTTGACGGATAGCGTCGAGAGCGCTTCCGGCGCTTGATAGGCCTGCGCAAAGAGGCGCTCCGCGTCCTCGAAGCGGCCGCCGTCCCTATAGATGCTGCCGACGTTCCCCAGCGCGCGCGCAATCTCGTCCGGATCGGATGAAGCGCGGGCGACGGCGAGCGCTTCGAGAGCGAGTTTTTCCCGGCCGTCGATCGGGCGGCCGACCAGCCATTCCAATCGTACGTGGTGGCGCAGGGCTCGCGCTTTCGTCAATGCGTCGATGGTGCCGGACGATGCCTTGGCCGCATCGAACCAGCGGATCGCCTGTTGCGGCGTCGTCACGAGTTCGGGCCATTCCATGTGCGCGAGCAGACGCAGGCCGGTATCCACGTCGTTCCCCTGCACGATCGCCCAATCCAAGGCCGCCCGGATATTCCCAATCTCGCGAGCGAGCGCGTGTTGCCATCGCGCATCTTCCAGTGATGCCACGAGCGGCGCGAGCGATGCGACGAACCTCGCGTAGTAGCGCGCGTGTCTGGCGGCGATACTCGCGATGTTGCCGGACCCCTCCAAGCGCTCGCGGGTGTAGCGCCGAAGGATGAACAGCATGCCGTATCGCCGTTCTTCGCCGAAGGGATCGACGAATACGAGCGATTTAGAAACGAGCGCCCCGAGCACGTCGTCCATCCGCTCGCGATCGGCGTCGTTTTCCGCGCAGACCGCGCAAGCGGATTCGAGCGTCCATCCGCCGGCGAAGATCGCAAGCCGCAGGAGCACGGCGCGCTCTTCGTCGGCGAGCAGATCGAAGCTCCAATCGATCAGCGCGCGCAACGTCCGCTGCCGGGGTACGAGATCGCCGCCGGTTCCGGCTAAGAGCAGTAACCGCTCGTCTAATTGTTGCGAGAGTTGTGCCGGCGTGAGCGCAAGCGTCTTCGAGGCAGCGAGTTCGATGGCCAGCGGAACGCCGTCGAGTTTTCTGACGATCTCGGCGACCGTCTGTGCAGTCTCGTCGTTCAACGAGAAGCGCCGGTCGAGCGTAGCCGCGCGCTCGACGAAGAGTCGAACCGCGGGGCTCCGCATCGCGTCGGCCGCGCTAAGGTGCTCGAGATCGTCCCGAATAGGGAGCCCCAGCGGATCGAGCCGGTAGATGCATTCCCCGGCGACGTCCAGGCTTTGGCGGCTCGATGCCAAGACCTTGATCTTCGGGCATCCCTGTAATATTGCGGCGATAACGCGCGCGGCAGGCTCGATCAGATGCTCGCAATTATCGGCCACGAGCAGCGCGTGTTTATCGCGCAGCGTCTCCACCAGCGCTTCGAGCGTATCGCCCTTGGACGAGAGCCGCACGCCCATATCGTGCGCGATCGCAGCCGGAATATCGTTGCCGCTCGAAAGCGGCGCGAGCCTCACCACCCACACGCCGTCCTCGAACCGCTCGAGCAACGGAACCGCGGCTTGGAGCGTGGCCCGGGTCTTTCCCACACCGCCCGGGCCGACCACGGTGACGAGGTCGTGTCGCTCCACCAGCGCAAGGATTTCGGCGATCTCCGTCTCGCGACCGATGAACGAGGTGAGCATGCGCGGAAGATTATTACGGCGGCATTCGTGCGCGCGCAGCTTGGGGTTGAGCGCGAGAAGCGCGAGGCCCGCAGCTTCCACCAGCGTCGCGATGCTACGGCAATCCTCCGGCTCGTATTCGATGCGCCCCGGCGCGAGCGCAAGAAAGCCGATCAGCACTCCGCTCGCCATCATCGGAAAAGCGAGTTCGCCCGGCGCCTGCGAGCGGAGCGCGCGAGGATCCGCCGGCTCCGCCGACGATCGCAAACGCACGACGAGAGGGTCGGTTGCCTCCACATGCTCCACCGGGCAATCGTAGGACGACGCCTCGGCCGCGTACCCGTCGTTGCGCATGTACACGGCGCTGCGCGTCGCGCCCATGTGTTCGGCCAGCGCTTCCATAAGGCGGCGCAGAAGTTGCGCCGCATCGTCGAACGAGGTTAGCTCGCTTCGCAGCCGCAGCAATGCGGCTCGGGCCTCACGTCGCTTCTTCGTGAAGGCACCTTCGACGGCGGCCTCCGTGCGCCGATGAATCGGCGTAAATGCCAACGTGGCCAGGACGACGATCGCGATTTCTACGGCGGCCCCGGCGACGCGCGAACGATCGGCCACGAATCTCTCAGACCACCATTCGGCCAGCGCAAACGTCAGCACGATGCCCGTCGTCACCAGGCCGTACGCGTACGCTCGAAAACGCGCCCTCGAGCCGGCTAGCCTCATCCGCCGATTATAGCCGAAGCGCCGGTCGCGGGCCACTTTGCCGCCGCCCAGGCAGGTCAAGCGCTTGATTGAAGAGGTGGCGCCGCAAACCGCGAACGTCCCGATCATGCCGACTCCAGAGACCCCCGCGATGCCCGCACGCCTGCGTAAGGCGACCTCCATCGCCGACCTGCGCGAGATGGCCCTCCACCGCGTGCCGCGCGCGTTCTTCCAATACGGCGATCACGGCTCGTACGCTCAAGCGACGCTGAACGCGAATCGGCACGGGCTCGAAGCCCTGCGCTTCCGGCAACGCATCGGCATCGACGTCGGCACGCGCGATCTCGCGACCACGATCGCCGGCGAGCCGTCGTCGTTACCGTTCGCGTTTGGGCCGATCGGCCTCTTAGGCATGCAGCATGGAGACGGCGAGATTCTCGCCTGCCGGGCGGCGCAAGCGGCGGGCATTCCGTTTTGCTTGAGCACGATGTCGATCTGCTCGATCGAAGACGTCGCCGCGGCGGTCGAAAAACCGTTCTGGTTCCAGCTCTACGTCATGCGCGATCGCGGCTTCGTGCGCGATATGATCGCGCGCGCAATCGCCGCGCGCTGCAGCGCGCTCATGGTGACGATGGATATGAACATGCTCGGGCAGCGCCATTGCGACGTGAAGAACGGCCTCACGGTGCCGCCCAAAGTGACCCTTGCGAATCTCGTCGACGTCGCCACCAAACCGGGCTGGGGCTTGAGCGTGCTGCGCGGCAAGCGCAAAACGTTCGGCAATCTCGCCGGGCGCATCAAAGGCATGGACAGCGTCACGACCCTCGCGCAGTGGGTCTCCACGCAATTCGATCCGACGCTAAACTGGCGCGATATCGAATGGATTCGCGGGCTGTGGCCGGGGCCGCTCGTCATCAAAGGCGTGCTCGACGTCGAAGACGCGCGCATCGCGGCAACGAGCGGTGCAACCTCGATCGTCGTCTCCAATCACGGCGGGCGTCAGCTCGACGGCGCCCCGTCGAGCATCTCGGCATTACCCGCCATCGCCGAAGCCGTCGGCTCGCAAACCGAGGTGCTCTTCGACGGCGGCATTCGCAGCGGTCAAGACGTGCTGCGCGCCCTCGCGCTCGGCGCGCACGCCTGCATCATCGGTCGCGCGTACATCTACGGCCTGGGCGCGGGCGGCGAAGCCGGCGTCACGCGAGCGATTCAGATTCTCCGCAGCGAGCTCGATACGACGATGGCCCTCACCGGCACCACCTCCGTCCGCTCCGTCAGCCGAAGCGTCATCGCGTAAGGCGCGAAGAGAACGCGCCCGCAGGGCATCTCGCGCACAATATATAGCGCATGGTGCGCTACGCACCCATCTGGATAAACCAAGCATTTATCGAGCCTCCAACTCCAAGGAGCGCCGTAACGTTCGTCGTATTCATTATAGCGAAACTTGTTTTTAGGCGCGCCCGGCTCGGGATGCTCCCTTCTTGCGCATCGCCCGCGACGACGCCGCATCGAAATCACGGAGATAGCATGAAACATCATTGGTTCGGCTCCGCGCTCGCGCTCACCGCGGCATTCTCGTTGTCTTTCGCAGTCGATGCGTCGGCTGCGACGTCCAGCGCTGCGCAGAAGGAAGGTGTCGTTGTCTGGTACGGAACGATGAACACCAAGGACATGAACTTGACCGCCAATCAGTTCATGAAGACACATCCTGGAATCAAGGTGCAAATGCTGCGCCTCGGTAGCTCGCAGCTCCCCGCACGGGTCGCGACAGAACAACGAGCCGGCAAATACAACGCAGACGTGATCTCGGGTGATGAGTTTCAGGTTCTCCAACTCGTGGACGTGGGGGCGTTTCAGAAATACAACTTTGCGGACCTCAACAAATTCCTCAAAGGCACCGTCGACCCCAACGGTTACTGGGTAAACCTCTATCAGAACACCACCGTTCTGGCATGGAATCCGAATAGTCTCAAATCCGACCATCTCAAGCCGCCATCATCGGTAGCCGACTTCGCCAAACCGGAGTGGAGAGGCAAATTCGGCCTCGACACCGGCGCGCTAAACTGGTATATGGGCGTATTACAATCTGAAAAAAACGGCCCGGCTCTGGTCAAGGCGATAG
>DAHUXY010000148.1 GCA_027315505.1 Vulcanimicrobiota bacterium
GTTGAATGGAGCCGACGAGCGGACTCGAACCGCTGACCTGCTGTTTACGAAACAGCTGCTCTACCAACTGAGCTACGTCGGCGAAGGTGCGGCTATTCGGCCGCGCCGACCGAGGTTCGACTAGGCTCTCACCGGACCTGCCTCAGCTCATGGGGCCTTCGCCCACGCCGGCCGCTCTGCGCCTCGATTGTGGCAAACGTGGCTGCACCGGAACCCGGTGCCGCCGGGGCCTATGGCTTGTATGCGAATCCTTGGATAAAGGCTTTGCCGGTTCCGCGGTCTCCCCAGACGGCCCAGATGGTGCCGGTCTTTGGATCGATTGCCGTGGTATGGAAGCCGTTCGCGACGACCCGGGAAGCCAGCAGCTTCGGCGTGCCTGACGCATCGACCGAGAACAGTACGAGGCTCCTGCCCGCGCACGCAAGCCAACCGCGCGATTGATCGAAACTGCATTGGTCGACTTTGCCGGGATAGGCGATGCTGTGCAACAGCTTGCCGCCGCGGCTGTAGACCGCAAGCGTACCGTTCTCGCCTGCAGCAATCAGCGCGTGGGTCCGCGCGTCGTATTGGAGGGGATGATTGTTGCTCAGCTGCGGCGTTGCAAAGACGCGTGCAACCTTGAGCGTGTGCGGATCGATCACCGCAATCTCCCCGAGATTCGAAATGTTCTGATAGACGTCGTGCGTTTGCGGATCGACCTGGAGGTATTCCGGCTTGTGCCCGGGCAGCGCCACGGTGGCGATCAGCTTGAACGTCGTCGTGTCGATGACGAACACGCGCGTTCCGTCATCTTCGTCGGCATAGATGCGTTTGAGCGTCGGGTCGTAGGCGATGGCGTCGACGGGCCCCGCCACCTGCACGGTCCGTAGCACCTTCATCGCTACCGGATCAACCTCGCTCACGCTGTGCCCGCGCCCGTTGCCCGTGTAGACGTGCCCGTTGGCCGGGTCGACGGCGACGCCGGCCATTGGGCCGACCTGCACGAGGCCGAGCACCTTGCCCGTGTCCGCATCGGCGACCAGCAGCGCCTTCGCGCCGCCGTGGGCCGCGTAGACGCGCCGGCGCACCGGGTCGACGGTCACATAATCGAATCCGCCGCCGGGCGTAACGGCCTGAGGCGCTGAGATGGGAATCAACGGCATCGGATCATGCTCCTATGAGGCGGCGAGCCTATGTCGGCTTCGCCTCGGTGTCGTGAAAAGTGCCTCGTTTGGCGGTGGTATCGAGCTCTAAATCTTCCAGCAAGTAATAGACGATCTTGCGGTCGTCGAAACCGACCTTGGCCAGTTCGCGCCCGCCGATTTCAACCACCTCGTGGATGTGTCCGCTGCGGCCGGCATAGGTATAGTTGACCGCGGTATAGTTCGGGTCGTCGGGTTTGGGATGCGGGATCGCGGTGACGCCCCGCAGCGGCGTGTTGTGCCGGTGCATGCCGGGCTCGTTCTACGCCGGGGCCGGATTCGCTTCGCCCTGGGCGAAAAGAGGGGTCGCCAAAATGCGGATTGCATGATGAGGGATGGTCATCGCATTCCGGGGCAAACGCCCCAAGATCCACCCCACGGCATTCGTCGCTCCCACCGCCGTCCTGATCGGCGACGTGGAAGTAGGCGAGGAATCGAGTATCTGGTTCGGAGCGGTACTGCGCGGCGACAACGGGCCGATCCGGATCGGGGCGCGCACCTCCGTGCAAGATAATGCCGTGCTCCACGTCACCACGCTCACGCAAATCGACGATGACGTTACCATCGGCCACGCCGCCGTCATGGAAGATTGCCACGTGAAGCGTCACGCGCTCATCGGCAGCAACGCCGTGTTGCTGAACGGTTGCGTCATCGGCGAAGGCTCGCTCGTGGCGGCAGGCAGCGTCGTCGGAGAGCGCGTGGAGATTCCCGACCACGTTCTGGCTGCCGGCGTTCCCGCGAAGGTGAAAAAGCCGATTGAAGGCGAGGCCGCGACCTGGATTAAAATTGCCGCCGAAGAGTACGTACATCTCTCGCGCGCCTATCTCGCCGAGTCCATCGGGGCCCCAGCGGCGCACACGGAGCAACCATGACGCTCGTCCGGGATACCGTCGCCGCATTCATTCAAGAAGAGGGCCATAAGGTCGACGTCTCCGTGATCGACGAATCCGACGGCGTCGCCGAATTGCTCTTTCGCACTCGCGGACAGGTGTTTTCGGTAACGACCCACGAGCGCAACCCGGATTTTTACACGCTGGCCACCGCCTACGAAATCCCCGACCTGGCGCGCGAAAACAGCAACAACACCGAAACGCTCGCGATCGTGCAAGGCGAATATCCCGAAGTGCATTTCACGATGGCGCACGACGGCGGCCTTTTTATCGCGGCGGCACAAGAGCAGCCCGGGTCGCCCGAAGCCTTTACGAGAGCATTTTGGGATGTCGTCAATCGCGTGCGCGACGCCGGAAACACCGCCATCGAGCGCATCGTCGATCGCACCGAGAGCAAAGCCGCCGCCGATAAGTTCATCAACTCGCTCACGATGGGCGAGCGATGAATCCGGACGACGTCGGCGATTATATGCTGCCGCTCGAAGAAGCGCTCGACGACGAAGGCCTCCTCTTCACCCGCGACGACGACGACGATGCGTTACGCATCGCGTTCAAAAGCGAAGGCGATCGCTACTTTATCATTAGCTACCGCGACGATCCGTCGTTCGTCATGCTCGGATCGGGGTGGGCCCTCCCTGCCGAAATCGACGTGGACGACGCTATCGACGTCGCCAACGAATTTAACGTCCGCAAGAAATTCGTCAAGACCGCCGTGTGGGAAGACCAGCGCGACGTGCTGTTTACCGTGGAACTCTGCGTCAGCTCGGCCGGCGAAGTCCGGCCGCACGTCGGGCGTCTGCTCGACGTGCTCCGCGAAACCGCGGCCGAATTTTTCGACGATCTCGGCGAAGGGGACGACGAGGACTAGCAGGCGCCGCGCACGCCGCGAGCCTCACGCCTCGTAGTAGATTTCGATCTCGTAGTTGTCCGGATCGACGAAATAGATCTGCCGTTCGTTCCCTTCGCCGAAGGGACCCGACATGATATTGACGCCGCCGGCGCGCAAGCGCTCCGCCCACGTATCCACGTCCGCGGCCGATCCTACCCGGAAACCGAAGTGAAACTTGCCGCGCGCGGCCGGGGGACGCGAGCTCAAGATGAGGAGAAAATCGGGCCAGTGCACCTCGATTTCGTCGCCCGAGCGCTGGGTTGGGAGGCCTAATACGTCGCGGTAGAAACGCTCCGATATTTCGAGATCGGAGACGCCGAGGCTCAAATGCGATAGACGCAGAGCGGCGGATTGTTTGACATCCATAGCACGGGGCTACTACGGCGAGGGGTAGTGCGATTCATCCGCGTAGGGGACGAAGCGCGTGTATTCTTTCTGAAAGCGTAGCTTGACCGTGCCCGTCGGCCCGTTGCGGTGCTTCGCGATAATGAACTCGGTCGCATCGGGCTCGGGGCCTTCAGGGTTATAATACCCATCACGAAACAAGAAGGCCACCATATCGGCTTCTTGTTCGAGCGATCCGGAATCGCGCAGATCGGCGAGCATCGGGCGTTTATCGTTGCGCGATTCTACGCCGCGATTGAGCTGCGCCAGCGCGATGATCGGAACGCCCAAATCTTTAGCCGTCACCTTGAGCGTACGACAGATCTCCGAGAGTTCTTCGTTGCGATTGGCGTTACGCGTGAGCACGCCCGGCCGCAAGAGTTGCAGGTAGTCGATGAAGATCGCCGAGAGCTTTCCGCTCGATTTGAGCCGGCGGCAACGGCTGCGCACTTCGGTGACGCTGAGCGCACCGCTATCGTCGAGATAGATCGAGAGTTCGTTGAGCGAGCTCATCGCACGGGAGATCCCCTCCCACTGATGCTGCTTGATATTGCCGCGGCGCATATCGTGCATCGAGAGTTCGGCTTCGGAGCAGATGAGGCGCTGCACGAGTTCGTCGTTCGACATTTCCAGCGAGAAAAACGCGACGGGCTCGCTATTTTCGCGCGCTGCGGCCACCGCCATATTCAGCGCGAACGACGTCTTCCCCATGCCCGGACGCGCGGCCAAGATGACGAAATTCCCCGGCTGAAAACCGGTCGTCATCGCATCGACGTCCTTAAAACCCGAGGTAACGCCGGTGCGGTCGCCGCGCATGTGAAAGAGCCGATCGATATGATCGAAGGCGTCCTTCATCAGTCGGTTCACCGGGACGAAATCGCCCGACATCTGGCGTTCGCCGATTTGGTAAACCAGTTGCTCGGAGGCGTCGAGCGCCTCTTCGACGTCTTCTTCTGCTTCGTAGCCCAGCTGCGTGATCTGCGTACCGGCGTGGATCAGCGAGCGTAGAATCGCCTTCTCGCGCACGATTTTGGCATAGTAGCTGGCCGAGGCAGCGGTCTGCACGGTATCCATCAGGGCGCTGATGTACGATAGGCCTCCGACGCGCTCCAGAGCGTCGCGCTGACGCAGGGCTTCGGTGACGGTGATCTTATCGAGCGGTTCGCCGCGATCGTAGAGATCCAGCAGCACGGCGTAAATCGTCTCGTGGACGTGCGCGTAGAAATCGGGCGGCTTGACGATTTCGCCGACTTTGTCCATGATCTCGCGGTCGACCAGCACCGATCCCAGAAGCGCCATCTCGGCCTCCAGGTTGTGGGGGGGAATACGGTCGATCGTCGAGACCGAAAATTGCGGAACGCTCATGTGTTACGGGTGCTCTTGCGTCGAGCACCCTGTGTACGACCTTGCGAACGACGTGTGGACGGCTTGTGGATTCGCAATTCGCGCATCGCTTGTTCGACGTCCGCAATGGCAACGACGTCCACGCCGGCCAAGGAGGTATCGATCTCTCGAGCATTTTCCTTGGGCACCAGCATGGTACGCATGCCGGCTTGACGCGCCGCATAGAGCTTCTCGACGACGCCGCCCACCGCGCGCACTTTACCTTGAATCGAGAGTTCGCCGGTGATGGCGACGTCTTGCGGCAGCGGCGTCTTGGTGATCGCCGAATAGAGGGCGATAAAGATCGCCAGCCCCGCGGACGGCCCGTCGATGTTGCCGCCGCCCACGATGTTTACGTGGAGGTCGAAATCGGTGGTATCGACGCCGGTGAACGCCCGCATGACGCTGGTGGCGTTGAAGACCGAGTCTTTGGCCATCGAGCCGGCGGTATCGTTGAAGCGGATCGTTCCTTTACCGGGCTGTTTGGCAGGAAACGCGACCGCTTCGATTTCGATGATGCTGCCCAAATAGTGCAGGACGCCCAAACCAAAGGTTTTGCCTATTTCGCGTTTTGCGCGAGCTTTTACGAGCGTATGTTGCACCAAACGGCTCGTTTGCACCACGGCGCGAACGTCGTCCTCGCCGACGGTGACGCTGCCGGCGCGTTGTTTGGGATTGATGCGATACAACGCCTGTCCGTATGCGTCGGCGACGATCTGCACCGCCTTGCGGCCTTCGATCGTGTAGGAGGCGATCGACTGTGGAACGCCGCGCGCGGCGCGCGCTCCCAAACGTTTAATCGCGCCTTGAACGATCGAGACCACTTGCGACTGCGTGAGCGGCTGAAAGTAGATTTCGGCGCAGCGCGAACGGATCGCCGGATCGATATCCTCGGGGTCGCGTGTAGTCGCCCCGATCAGCACGAAATCCGCGGGAGCACCTTCGCGAAACAGGCGCTTGATATATTCGGGGACGTTGGGAGCGTGCTCGTCGTAGTACGACGATTCGACGAAGACGCGCTTGTCTTCGAGCACTTTGAGGAGCCGCGTCTGCAAGAGCACGTCGAGTTCGCCGATTTCGTCGATGAACAGCACGCCCCCGTGCGCTTTGGTGACCAGGCCAAGCTTTGGTTCCGGGATCCCCGCCTCGGCGAACTCGCGGCGGCTCCCCTGATAGATGGGATCGTGTACGCTGCCCAACAGCGGATTGGTGGTCTCGCGAGGGTCCCAGCGCAACGTCGTTCCGCTCACCTCGACGAAGGGCGCGTCCTTGGCGAATTGCGTGTGCGGCCGAGCCTTGGCGAGTTCGAGCGCCAGCCGCGCGACGGTCGTCTTGCCGACACCCGGCGGGCCGTAGAGAATGACGTGTTGCGGGTAGGGCGAGCCGACTTTTGCCAGCAACGCCTTTATCGCGGCTTCTTGGCCGACGATTTCGCGCAACGACTGGGGACGCAGCTTGGCAAGCGCGGAAGCCGCGAGGCTGCGTTGCGAAAGCGCGTCGAGGGCTGCAAGTTTGGCCTGCGTGGCGGGCGTTTCGGGGCCGCCGTCTTCGCGAAGCGCTTCGAGCTTGAGATCTTTGAGATACTCTTGGTGGCGCACCGACATCTTTTCGCTCACCTTGCGCTCGATGGCGTCGCCGACGCTTTTCTGCGCGATGATGTCGGCCATCGCTTCTTCGATCTCCGCGATCGCGCGACGCTGCTGCGCCCGGGTGGTCGCCCGTTCGATGGTGGGGTCTTCGAAGACGAGGCGTTGCAGGGCACAGAGCCGGTCGGAAAGGTTCGCGGAGCGCATCAACTTGAGCGCGCTCACCTTTCCGGCTCGCAGCACGAGCTTATCTTGCCCGAGAACGTTGGCGAGCATGTCGTAGAGGGCCGCGACGTAGCGCGTCAGTTCGTCTTCGACACCGAGTTTGCGTCGGAGACGAGCGGCAGCCTGATGGTCCGTGCTACCCGCCATTGCCGGGCCTCTCTCGGGGCGGCTTACGCCGCGACGACGCTGATCGTCGCTTTTGCGACGACGTTCTTGTGGAGCTTGATCTCCACCGGATAGGAACCGAGTGCCTTGATCGAACTCTTGATTTCAATCTTGTGTTTGTCGACGGCGATCGAAAGTGCGTGATGGATCGCGTCGGCGA
>DAHUXY010000159.1 GCA_027315505.1 Vulcanimicrobiota bacterium
GCACATTCATCTCCGGGCGATTTACGCGCCGGAGCATGGATTTCGCGGCGACCGCACGGCGGGAGCGTACGTCGGCTCGTATACCGATCCGCAGACGAAGCTTCCGGTTTACAGCCTCTACGGCGCGCAACGCCACCCCTCGCCCGCAATTCTGCGAGACGTGGACGTCTTGCTGTACGACATTCAAGACGTCGGTTCGCGCGCGTATACGTTCATCTCGACGATGGCGTACGCGATGCAGAGCGCGAAGCGCGCCGGCAAGGCCTTCTGGGTCCTGGACCGTCCGACTCCGGTCGGCGGCAGCATCGTCGAAGGGCCCGTGCTGCAGCCGGCGTTTGCGTCCTTCATCGGGCTCTACCCGATCGCAATGCGCCACGGCATGACCGTCGGCGAACTCACCAAGCTCTTCAACGAACACTTCGGCATCGGTGCCGATCTGCACGTCGTGCCGATGCGGGGTTGGCATCGCTCGACGATCTGGCCGCAAACCGGCCTGCAGTGGGTACAGACCTCGCCCAACATTCCGGAATGGCGCACCGCATTCGTCTACCTCTGCACCGGACTGATCGATAATGCGGGCGTCAACAACGGCGTCTATTTCACCAAGCCGTTTTTCTACGCTGGGGGGCTCGACGTGGACGGCACCGCGCTGGCCGCGCGATTGAACGCGCGCGATCTGCCCGGCGTGTGGTTTCGACCGGCGGCATGGTCGCCGGTCGCGGGCTTCTGGAAGGGCAAAGAACTCTCGGGGGTGGAGCTGGACGTCTTCGAACCCGCGCGCTTTCTCGCCATCCGCACGGCGGTCGAATTGTTGGTGGCGGTACGCGACATCGCTCCGCATCTCATTCGCATTCGGGCGGCCGATCTCGACCGCGACTGGGGAACCGACGAACTGCGCGTAGCACTGGAGCGCGGCGATAACGCCGATGCGATCCTCGCGCAATGGGACCGTCCCACGGCGCAATTTCGCACCCTTCGTTCGAAGTATCTGCTCTACACCTAGGCGTGAAACCGCTGCGTTGGCCGTCGCTCCCTGCACTCGCGGTCGCGGCGCTTGCTGCCGTCACGTTCGTTGCGTGCGCTCCGTCGCAGCCCTTTGGCGGCGATACGGCCGAGATGCAAACGGTGCCGTATATCTTGGGCATCGCGCACCCGACCGGCTTTCCGCTCTTCGTCTTGCTGGGCTTTTTTTGGTCGCATGCGTTCGCGTTCGGGAGCGTTGCGTGGCGCCTCAACGCGCTCTGCGCCATCTATGCCGGTGCGGCGGCCGGCATCGGCGTTGCGTGTGCCGAGCGTTTGGGAGCTCGCTGGTGGATCGCCGTACCGGCATACTTCTGGTTTGCATCCACCTACGTGGTGTGGACCCACGCGACGCACGCCGACGTCCACGATCTTCTGCTCGCGCTCGAATCCGCCATCGTGCTTGCGACGATCGTGTGGTTGCAAGACGGCGATCGCCGCGCGCTCGTGACGATGGCCGCATGCTGGGGCCTCGCGCTGGCGGATCATCCCAATGCGATCTGGCTCGCTCCCGGGATGCTCGTCGCGGTGCTGCTGCGGCGGCGGGACGTACGCCGCGGCGACCTTCTGCGGGCGGGCGCGGCCGTAGCCGCGGGTTTATCGCTCTATCTCTACCTGCCGCTACGCTCGTCGTGGATCGTCGCGCACGGAGCCGATCCCACCGCGCGGCTCACGGGCATCGACGGCGGCCCGTTTTGGAACTCCGGTAATCCCAGCACGTGGCATGGATTCCTGACGGTTCTGACCGGCAGCAACTTCGATACCGGGCACCATCTCCTCGGGATCCTCGCACCGAGCCAGTGGCAACGGTACCTGTGGGAGATCTTCACGCTCGCGCAAGGATCGTACGGAAGTTACGCGGTGGTCGTCGCCATCGTCGGGCTCGCGACGTGGTACGCGCGCGATCGACGCGTTGCGCTCGTCGTCGGGCTGCTCTGCCTGGCGGCGATTCCGTTCTCCGTGATCTATCGGGACGTCGAATCCGACATCGCCCGCTATCGCCTGCTGGCGATCTGGTGGATTCCGCTCCTGCTCGCGAACGCCGGCGGATTCGGCGACGATCGGCGCGCCGCACTGCGGCGAACCGGTATCGCGATCTTCGTCATCGCTTCCTGGATCGGAACGTTAGCGGCGAACCGGGCGGCGCTATTCGATAATCGCAACGCCGACGGCGAGCGCCATCTCATCACGCAGATCGCCGCCGCGATCCCGCGCGAGAGCATCGTCGTGACGACGTGGCTGGATGCCACGCCGTACGGCTACGGAGCCTACGCGGACGGATCGTTCGCCGATCGAACGATCGTGGCGGCGTGGCCGAACGACGAAGCCGCACACTTTCGCCAATGGTCGGCCGTCGCGCCGGTCTACGTCGTCGTCCCGCAGGGCACCGCGCTCACCGGCGGCCCGTACGCGATCGCACGCACGATCGACCGCTATCACGTCGTGTATCGTTACGCCGGCACGGCGGCGACCCCGCGATTACGGAGTCTGGCGCGACCGTAGGTAGTGCAATTGCCAGAGGTGGATGAAGCGTTGGAGCTCGTCTTGCATGGAGGATTCGACTTCCACGAATTTCATGCCGTGCGCGAGCGCTTTCTCGCTTGGGACGAAGAACGTCGATAGCACCGTTGCGTTCATCTGCATCGGATGAAAGGGCGGGGGCTGGACTTTGAGCGTCTCCGGGCGCAGGCCGAAGGGCGTCTGCTCGTAGACCTCCCGTTCGACTTTCAACTCTGCCAAAAACGCGTCGGGCAGCACGAAATCGAGCTCGAGGACCGACCCGGGCAGAAAATCCTCGTCGCTGATCAATCGCAGGCCGCCCGCCGAAAGATCGTTCGCAACCGCGTGGCGCCTGCCGGGCCGTCCGCGTAGCGTGAACGAGACGTCGAACTCGACCGGCATGCGAAACGACGAGCGTTTTTGCGTAGCGGTCGGCTGCGCCTTGGCCAGCCGTTTCGGCTCCTTCTTTTTTCGATTGAAAAAGAACACGATTGCCATGCCGTTAATGCGGGCAGGCCCCGCTTCCTGCTCGCCTAAACCAGCCTAGAGATGCTCGTATCACGATTGCTCGATGCCGTCGGGGCCGACGCCGTCAAGTTCGCGCCCGAAGACCTCAGCGTGTACGCATTTGACGGATATACGCAAGGGCGGGCTCCCAGCGCGGTGGTGCTGCCGCGTTCGGCCGCGGACGTGAGCGCGGTCGTAAAGATTGCGCGTGAATTTGGCGAGCCGATCGTCCCTCGCGGCGCCGGCACCGGTCTCTGCGGCGGCGCCGTCCCCATCGAGGGCGGCATCGTCATCTCGTTCGCTCGCATGAATCGCATCCTCGAGCTCGACGTGCGCGGCCGGCGCGCTCGCGTACAGCCGGGCTTAGTCAATCTCGATCTCTCCACCCGCGTCGCCGCCCACGACTTGTTCTTCGCCCCGGATCCGTCGTCGCAAAAAGTATCGACGATCGGCGGCAATATCGGAACGAACGCCGGCGGCCCGCATTGCTTACAGTATGGGACGACCGTCAACCACGTGCTGGGCCTGGAGATCGTCGATTCGTTCGGCGAGGTGTTTACGACGACGCTGGACGGAGCGGGCTACGACCTCACCGCGGCGCTCGTGGGCAGCGAAGGGACGCTCGGGATCGTCACGTCCGCATGGGTGCGGCTGCAACGCTTACCCGAGTCCGTACGCGTTTGGGTCGCCGCGTTTCCGAGCATCGACGCCGCGTCCGAAGCGGTCTCCGCCATCGTGGCGGCCGGCATCATTCCGACCGCGCTCGAGATGATGGACCGGGTCATCGCGCAGGCCGTCGAAGCGGCGTTTCACGCCGGATATCCCACCGATGCCGGCGCCATCCTCCTCATCGAAAACGCCGGGTTCGAAGACGACATGCGTGCGTGCGAGGAAGGCCTGTACCGCATCGTCCACGCCAACGGCGCCCTTTCGTGGCACACCGCGCGCAGCCAGTCCGAGCGCGACGCGCTCTGGGCCGGGCGCAAAGGCGCCGCGGGCGCAGTAGGGCGCTTGGCGCAGAACTACTACCTGCAAGACGTCTGCGTGCCGCGCAGCAAGTTGCCGCAAGCGTTACGCGCGGTTGAAGCGGCGGCCCGCGAGCACCGGCTCATCGTCGGCAACGTCTTCCATGCGGGGGACGGCAATCTGCATCCGATGATCCTGTACGATAAGCGCGACCCTCTCCAAGTCGCCGGGGTGATCGAAACCGGAAACGCGATCCTCTCATCGGCCGTCGCCCTCGGCGGAACGGTGAGCGGCGAACACGGCATCGGCTACGAGAAGCGTGAGGCGATGACGCAGATCTACTCGACCGGCGATCTGGCGACGATGGCGCGAGTCCGCGACGTGTTCGACCCTACGCTGATGTTCAACCCGGAGAAAATTTTTCCAAGCGGAGCACGCTGCCCCGAGGTCCGCGCGTGACGCCCTCTAGCGTGGAAGAGCTTTCCGACGTGGTCGCCTCGTGCAACCGCAGCGGCGAACGTATCGCCATCGAAGGCGGCAACACGCTGGCCGGTATGGGTGTGCCCGTGCGAGCGCCGTACGCGCACCTGCGAACGGCATCGTTGACGGCGGTCGTCGAGGATGCCCCAACCGATCTGGTCGTGGCGGCCCAGGGTGGAATCACGTTGCGCAACCTCGCGACGCAATTGGCGGCGCACGGCACGCACATCCCCTTCGACGCTCCGCTCGCACACCAAGCAACGCTGGGCGGCACGCTCGCGGCCGGATGGTTGGGGCCGCGCCGGCACCTCTACGGGCGGCCGCGCGATTACGTGATCGGCTCGGTCGCGGTGTTGGCCGACGGTACGATCGCGCGCGCGGGGGGGATGGTGGTCAAGAACGTCTCGGGCTACGATATGAGCCGCCTGTACGTGGGCGCGTTCGGCACGCTCGGCATTATCGCGCAGGCCAATATGAAGACGACCGCGCTGCCGCCGCACGCGCGCATCTTCATCGCACCGTTGCCCGAGGGAACGCGGCGACGCGCTCTTGCGAGCGTCGTCTCGCTACGCATCGCGCCGGCAGCCGCATTCTGGGTAGAGGGCTTCCATCAGTCGATCGACGGTGAAGACGGGCACGAGGGCCGGTTGATCGTACTCTTGGAAGGCAGCGCCGCGCTCTTGGAGCGTTCGACGCGCGATCTCCGTTCTGCACTGGGCCGAGCAGGTGTGCCCGAAACGCAGATCCTCGACACGGGCGCTCGCGAAGCTTTCGGACGCATCGTCGATGCCTACGTCAGCTGCTTGGGCGAGCGTTCGGTGACCTATCGCATCTCGGCCCATGGCCAGAGCCTAGTCGACCGCGTTCTCGCCGCGCGTCTTCTCGCCGACCGCTTCGAGCTGCGCGCCGACACGCTGGCCGATGCCATGAACGACGACATCATTCTTCGCGTCAGCGATTTAGATTCGCACGCACTCGGAGCGAAAATCGCCATGTTCGACGACGCGTTCCACGACGACGAGCCCGGGGCCACGGTGGTGGCGGGAGCACACCCGCAGCGCGCCTCGCTCAACGTCTGGGGGGAGCTTCCGGATGCGTTCGATCGCATGCGCGCGCTGAAGGCGCGCTTCGATCCGAACGGCACGTTGAACCCCGGCCGCTTTATCGGCGGCATCTAAGCGCGATGATCGACGACATTCGCTGGGCCGTCCGCCACGTGCTCTCCAGTCCCGACCGCCTGCGCTACCTGCTCGCAACCGGTTTCGAAGCACCGCTCTATCTCGCAAGGTTCCTGCGCGTGATCGTGCCGCAAGCCCGCGAACGCCTCGCGGACTTGCGAACCCTCGCGGAGGCGATGCCCGACGATCGTTTGCGCGAGCAAGCGCTCGCGAGCATCGACGGCAAATCGTATCACGTTGCCGGAGCGTGCATCCTCGCGACGTTTCTCCCGGCGGACGCCGCGCGCGCGTATATCGCGATCGTCGCACCGCTGGAAACGATCTACGATTACCTCGATAATCTCTGCGACCGTCATCCGGAGGTCGACCCAACCGCCTATCCGGTGCTCCATCGAGCGATCGCCGACGCGCTGGACCCGGACGCCAACCCGGGCGACTACTATGCGAACGGGCCGGCCGGCGACGACGGCGGGTACCTGCGCGCATTGGTGGAGCAAACGCAGCGCGGCCTTGCCGCGCTGCCGCACCACGAAGAACTGCTGCCCTATTTTCGCGAGTCCGCGTTGCTGTATTCGCAGATGCAAACGTTCTCCCACTATCCCAGCCCCGAACGCGAACTCGCCTGCGTGCGCTGGTACGAAGAGCATCGCGATCGGTTTAAAGCTCTGGATTGGCACGAGTTTGCGTGCGCCGCCGGCTCGCAATTTCAGGTGTACGCCCCGCTGTTCGTCGCATTCGACGGCAGCCCCGGCTTGGCCGGGCTCGCATACGACGCGTACTTCCCCTACGTCAGTTCGCTGCACGTCATGCTCGATTCGTTTATCGATCAGAGCGAAGATGCCGCGCACGGCGAATTGAGCTTTACCGCGGTGTACGACGGGGCGCGACGTTTGCGCGAACGCGTGGCGTTCTTAGCCGAGTCCGGACGCCGGGGCTTCGCCGGACTACCGCGGCCCGAACGCCACCGCTTCGTGCTGCGTATCATGACGCTTTTTTATCTGACCCATCCCAAGGTCTTTACACAAGGGCTCGATCGCCAAGCACGATCTCTGCTCCGCGCTACCGAATGAAGACGCTATCAAGGAGGCTCGCCATGCGCTACCGCTCGATATTCGCCGCCGCGTGCGTGGCCGTGCTTCTCGGCTCGTCGCCCGCCGGTGCCGCCGGCAACGACGAAGGGCTGCTGCTCGATTTACCCAGCGCTCAGGGAGCCCTCAACGCTTCGGCCCGCCTTAACGAAGAATCGCATTACGCCGGCACCCCGGGCGATAAACACATCGCGGACTGGATGCGCGACCAACTGGCTGCCGACGGTTTCGATGCAAAGCTCGAGCCGTTCTTTGCCGAGATCCCGCAATCGCCGACGAAGATCGTCCTCTCGCTGATGGAGCGGCCGCATCGCGTCGATTTCGATCTGCGCGAATCGCCGGTCGCAGGCGATCCGGACGGAACGCGCAAGAACGCCGGCGTCCTGCCCTTCAATGCGTGGTCCGGCAGCGGAGACGTTACCGCCCCGCTCGTCGATACGGGGCATGGCACGCGCGCCGATTACGCCATCCTGGATCGCGCAGGCGTGAGCGTGAGCCACCGCATCGCGCTCGTCGCATACGGCGCGGAATTTCGCGGAACCCTCGCGCGGCGCGCCGAACGGCACGGCGCGGCGGGCGTGATTTTCTGGTCCGATCCCAGCGACCGTGACGGTGCCGCCCATGGGCCTGCGTATCCTAACGGCCCGTACCGGCCGTCGGGTTCGGTGCAGCGCGGAAGCCTAGGCCTGCCGCGCCTCACCATTCCCGTCTTGCCGGTGAGCGCGAAGACCGGCCTTCGTCTGCGCGCGTCGATGCGCGATCGCATCTCGAACGTTCCCGTCCGGCTACGCGTCGACGCGGGCACCAAGTGGCAGCAGCTCTGGAATACGGTCGGCGTGCTGCGCGGCAGCGATCCAACCCATTACATCGTCCTTGGCGCGCATCGCGATGCGTGGGTCTATGGCGTTACCGACGACGGCTCCGGCATCTCCACGCTGCTTGAAACCGCCCACGCGCTCGGGTATCTCTATCGCAGCGGCTGGCGTCCGCGCTACTCGATCGTCATTGCGGGCTGGGACGGCGAAGAGATCGGCGAACTCGGCTCCGGGCAGTACGTGCGCGACCACTTCGCGAGCCTGCGTAGCGGATGCCTTGCGTATATCAACGAGGACGAAAACGCGACCGGCCAACGCTTCGTCGCGTCGGCTGCGGCCGCGCTCGGCGCGAGCGTCATCCGCGCCACGAACGTTATTCCCGATCCGGCCCTCCCAAGCCAACGCCTGTATCAACGCTGGCAATCCCAGTCGAGCGGCATTACCGTTCGCGGGCCGGGAGGCGGCTCCGATTTCGAACCGTTTTTATATGAAGCGGGTATCCCGACGATCCAGACCGGCTTCGTCGGACCGTTCGGCGTCTATCACTCCGCCTTCGACGATCTGCGTTATGCCGAATCGCAAGCCGATCCCGGCTTCGTGAACCACCGCGCCATCGCGCAATTGGTAGGCATCCTCGCGTACCGGCTGACCGCCGGCCCGTTGCATTATCGCTTTACGCCGTACGTTGCGCCGATGCGTTCGGCACTCGCCGCATACGTACGCAGAGGGGCGAGCGCCGCCGATCTCGCGCCGCTCGCCGCAGCGGTTGCGCGCTTTGCCAGCGCGGCACGATCCGTCGATACGCACGGCACCGGCGGGGGGAGCGAAATCGAAGCGGTGCAGGCGCTCGATCGTCTCTATTACGGGCGCGACGGGTACCGCCCGGTAGCCTTTCCCGATCTCGCGAAGGGCCTCGCGGCCGGCACCCATCCCGCGATCGCCGCAGCGGCGGCACGCTCCGCGCGCGCGCTCGACGCCATCGTCACCGAACTTCATCCGGAGAAATAATGCACCCATACAGCGACCGCCGTAGCCGCCTGCTCGCATCGATTGCCGACGGGGTGGCGATCGTTCCCGCCGCGCGTCAGGTCGCGCGCAACAGCGATAGCGACTACGAATTTCGTCAGAACTCGACATTCTATTACCTCACCGGATTCGACGAACCGGATGCGGTGCTGGTCCTTGCGCCCGAACACCCGGCCCACCGCAGCGTGCTGTTCTTGCGTACTCGCGACCGCGCGCTCGAGCTATGGAACGGCAAACGTCTTGGCGTCGAACGCGCGGTCGAGCACTTGGGAGTGGACGCAGCCTATCCCCTCGCCGAGCTCGACGAGCGTTTGCCGGAATTTCTCTGCGGCGCACGCACGCTCTACTACGATATCGGTGCCGACGACGCGCGCGACCGGCAAGTGCAGGCCGCCCGCGCGAGCGCCGAGGCGTTGACCCGCCGCCGGGGACGTACCATATCGACCATCGCCTCGCCCGCCGCGATCGTCGACCCGATGCGGCTGATCAAATCGCCCGAAGAGATCGCCGTCATGCGCTCCGCGGCGCTGATCACCGGGCGTGGGCACGAGGCGGCGATGCGAGCGACGCGGCCGGGCCTTTACGAATATCAGATCGAAGCGATTCTCGAATACGAATACCGCTACGGCGGGGCGCAGAGCACGGCCTACGAATCGATCGTCGCCGGCGGCGAGAATGCCACGATTCTGCACTACAGCACCAACCGCGAACGCTTGATCGACGGCACGCTGCTCTTGGTCGATTCGGGATGCGAACTGGATAATTACGCCAGCGACGTTACGCGGACGTGGCCGGTGAACGGCCGCTTCTCCGCGGAGCAACGCGCGATTTACGAGATCGTCCTGGCGGCCAACGAGGCCGGCATCGCGCAGGTGCAACCCGGACGTTCGCAACGGGCGTTTCACGAAGCAGCGGTACGAACGATCACGGAGGGCCTCATCGACATCGGGCTGCTTACGGGTAGTCTCGACGAGAATATCGAGCGCGAACGCTATCGTGACTATTACATGCACGGCTCGGGGCATTGGCTCGGGCTGGACGTTCACGATGCCGGACGCTATCGCGACGATGACGACCGGCCGGTTCCGCTCCAACCGGGGATGGTAACCACGGTCGAGCCCGGGATCTACGTACACGCGGACCTGCATTGCGGCGAGCGTTTCAAGGGAATCGGCGTGCGACTGGAAGATAACGTGTTGGTAACCCAAGACGGTAACGAGAATCTCACGGCAGCGATTCCGAAACGCATCGACGCGATCGAAGCGATCGTTGGGAGTTCTCCGTGCGCGTCGGCCTCTTAGGTGCCAGTGGTTTTATCGGGCAACATTTAGCCGAGCGCCTGCGCGCGCGCGGCGATGAGGTCGCGAGCGCGACGCTGCGCGATCCCGCAGCGGCCGCGGCGCAGCTTGCCGGCTGCCATGCGATCGTGAACTTGGCGGGAGAGCCGATCGCGCAACGCTGGACCCGGCACGTTAAGGAACGCATCGTATCGAGCCGCATCGACGCGCCGCGAGCCTTCATGGCCGCGCTCGCCCGCCTTTCGGAACGCCCTAGCGCCTACATCTCGGCGTCCGCGGTCGGGTTTTACGGCAACAGCGAGAAGGCGACGTTTACCGAAGAGTCGCCGCCGGGCGATACGTTCTTAGCCGACGTGTGCGTCCGCTGGGAGGCGCAGGCACAGCGCGCTTCGGAACTTGGCATGCGCGTCGCGCTGGTGCGCACCGGGCTGGTCCTGGCGACGGACGGCGGTGCCCTCAAACAATTGCTGCCGCCCTTTCGATGGGGGCTGGGCGGTGTGGTCGGCAACGGGAAGCAATGGTATTCGTGGGTTCACATCGATGACGTGTTGGGCATTTATCTCGCAGCGATCGACGGATTGCAGGGCGCTCTCAACGCCACCGCTCCGAAGCCGGTGACGAATGCCGAGTTTACCCACGCTCTGGGCGCCGCGCTTCACCGTCCCACGATCCTCCCCGTACCGGGCATCGCGCTGCGGGCGATGTTCGGCGAGGGCGCCGGCGTCATCGTCCTGGGCCAGCGCGTCATTCCGCGGCGGACGCAATCGCTCGGCTATCGCTTCGTTTACGAGTCGCTCGGCGATGCGTTGCATAACCTCGTGGGCTAAAGGACGGTCTCCCGCATCGCAAACTCGTGGGCTTCGAGATACTTCTCGGCGTCCATCGCGGCCTTGCACCCGGAACCAGCCGCGGTAATCGCCTGTTTGTAGCGCAGATCGTTGACGTCTCCGCCGACGAAAACGCCCTCGACGTTCGTGTTCGTCCCGTTCGGCGAGAGAATGTACCCGGCGGCGTCGAGATCGATTTGCCCGGCGAAAATCGCGGTATTCGGAGTGTGCCCGATCGCGATAAAGAGCGCATCCGCATCGAATTCAGAGACCGTTCCGTCGACGAGATTTTTTAGACGTAGCCCGGTCATCTGGGTGGTGCCCAAAACGGCTTCGACGCCGGTGTTCCAGATGAAGTCGATTTTTTCATGGGAGAGCGCGCGCTCCGCCATAATCTTGCTGGCGCGCAACGAATCGCGGCGATGAATGACCGTCACCTTGCTGCCGAAGCGGGTCAGAAAGAGCGCCTCTTCCATGGCCGAGTCGCCGCCTCCGACCACGACGATACGTTTATCGCGGAAGAAAGCGCCGTCGCACGTCGCGCACGTGGAGACGCCCCGCCCCCGGAGCAACTCCTCGCCGGGGATATCGAGCCAGCGAGCGCTCGCCCCGGTCGCGATGATCACCGACGCGGCATGGTACTCTTGCTCCGCAGTTCGCACGATCAACGGTTGGCCGCCGAAATCGACATCGATGACGTCGACGTTTTCGATCCGTGCGCCGAAATGCTCGGCCTGTTCGCGGAATTTCATCATCAAATCCGGGCCCATGATTCCGCCCGGGAACCCGGGATAATTCTCAACCTCGGTCGTGAGCATGAGTTGACCGCCGTACATCCCCCCCGCAAGGACGAGCGGCGCAAGATTGGCGCGAGCCGCATAGACGGCAGCGGTGAGCCCGGCGGGGCCGGACCCGATGATGATGACACGTTCCATAACGAATCGCTTCGACCGCCCGTGCGCCGGTTCCGGTTGCGCTGCCGCAACAAGGGTCGCGCCACGATCCTGCCCAAGCGAGCCACCATGGAACACGCGCGACCCGCCCTCCCGCTGGAGGATCATTTCGGCGACGTCGTTCGCAAGGCGATGCGCGGCATCGGCCTGGACGAGCGGCGCCTCGCGCAGGCCGCGGGCATCGACGTGGCGCTGGTTAGCCGATGGCTGCGTAGCGATGCCCCACCCGTCGTCGACGACGCGCAAGCGCGTGCGATCGCGCGCGCGCTGGGTTTGGACCCGGGAAGGCTGGCCGATTGCGCGGCGCAGGCATGGTATCCGCCCGCACTCGACGTCTCAAACGTGCGGTGGCATTCGCAAGAGCCGCAGCCCAGCAACGGCTACGTCTTCTTCCTCGAAGGCGAGCGCCGCGCCGCGCTCGTGGATCCGGCCGGCGCGCCGCAGCATCTGCTCGACGTGTTGCGTGACGGCAGCTACCACTTGCAGTACATCCTCATCACGCACAAACACGCCGACCACTGCGACGCCACCGCCGATGTCGCGCGGGCCTTTCCGGACGCGCGCATCGTCATGCACGCCCTGGACGCACCCGCCATAGGGTCGCTCGCCGCGAATTCGCTCCCCGTCAGGGACGGCGCGGAGCTGCCGTTCGGCGAGGACGCCACGATTCGCATGGTGCATACGCCCGGTCATACGGACGGGTCGTCATCCTATCTCTTTCGTTCGACGCTCTTCAGCGGCGACACGCTTTTCGCCGGAAGCGTGGGGGGCGCGTACGGCGACGCGAGTACCTACGACGATATCCTGCATGGGATCGGCACCAAGCTCTTCACCCTGCCCGAACACACCGTCGTCATGCCCGGGCACGGCCCCCCGACGACGCTCGGCGAAGAGCGAAAACACAACCCCTTCTTCCACGATGGCGGCCATCCGCATCACGAAACCGCGCATTAAATGGCATCACCGTGGTGGTATCGCGCGCGCGGATTTATCATCGCGTCGACGTATATCGTGGGATTCGTGCTGGGGCGTCCGCTCGGCGCCCCCTTGGGACTCAATCGCATCCCGACGTTTGCGTGGATCGGGCTACGCTTCGGGAGCGAGGGCCCGGCCCGGGTGCTCGCATGCGCGACGCTTTGCGTCGTGGTGTGTTTCTTGTTGCGCGCGTGGGGATCGGCCTATCTGAGCGCGTCCGTGGTGTGGAACGCCGATGCGAAAACCGACGCGCTGTTGGTGGACGGGCCGTTCCGCTTCGTACGAAACCCGCTCTACCTCGGGAATCTCTTTATGGCGTTAGGCTTCGCGTCGATCGCGCCGCCGGTCGGTGCGGCGATTATTCTGATCGGGAACGCCCTCTTTATGGTCCGGCTTTCGAGCTACGAGTCCGATGAGATGCGTCAGCGCTTCGGCGACCTCTATGCGTCGTACGAGCGCGCGGTTCCGTCGTTGCTGCCCCGCCTGACGCCGGCAACCGTGGCCGGAAGCTCGCGCGGTACGCCACGGGTGGCGCAGGGGCTGCGTTCGGAAATTTTCTCCGGTATCGCCGCGCTCGCGATGATCGCGTACTTCGTCTTTGGGAATCGAGCCTTGCCGCTGTTTTACGGGATGCTCGTGGCCGGATGGATCGCGCAATCCCTCCAAACGCGACGCCTCTCGGCGTGAAAGACGGCCGTTCGTCAGCGGGCGGCGGCCGGGACCACGGCGCTTGCGCCGTCGTTGCTCACGATCGTCGCGCCGCTCTTGCTCGGCGCGTCCTGGGATTCGCGAATCAATTCGAACTGAAAGACGGCAACGCCGGATTTCGGGAGTTTGAGCGAGACGCGCATCGGAGCGCAGACGTTTGCCGTGCAAAACGCCGGTATCCATCCGCTCGCGACGTTGGTTGCGCGCAGGAGCAATTGGTTGCCGGGTTTTCCGGTCACCGTTAGCCGTGATTTCGCCGCCGCCGAGGAAACCGAGGCCGGGAAGTTGGCTCCCGTCCACGGAGAAACGACCAACGAGGTCGGATGGCCGGCGAGTGCGACGAGTAGTGCAAGGCTTGCGAGCATCGTGAACGTCCCTACGTGCGAAGTTTGTAGCCGGACCAGACCATCCGTAGCGCGATGGCGAGCGCGACGACGGCGAGTACGCCGATCATCGCGGTCGAGAACCATGGTGCGAGGTAGCTTTGGCCCGTATAGCTGTATCGGAATGCGTCGATCGTGTAGAAAATCGGATTGAAGAGTTCGAGATTACGCAGCGACTGCGGCAGCATCGTCGCCGCGGTGAAGACGCCGCCGACGAACGTAAGCGGCGTGATGATAAAGGTCGTGAGCACGGCGAGATGATCGAATTTTTCGGCCATCAAACCGAAAATCAAGCCCATCGTCGAGAACAGGATCGAAACCAGCACGAGCACCGCGAAATAGAGCGGCCAATCGTGCGGCAGGGTGTGAACGAGCACCGCGCCCAGGACGGTAATGAGCCCGGCGATCAGGAGCGAGCGCGCGAGGCTGCCCAGAACGTAGCCGAAGACGATCTCCGTAGCCGACATCGGCGCGATGAGCATCTCCTGAATCGAGTTCATAAAGCGCCCTTGGAAGATCGAACTCGAGCACTCTCCGTACGACGAGTCGATCGTCTGCAGCATGATGAGTCCCGGGATCAAAAACTGCGCGTAGCTCACGCCTTGCACGCTTTGGATGCGGCTGCCCAACGCCAACCCGAAGACGAAGACGTAGAGCAGCGTCGTGATGATCGGCGGCCAGATCACCTGGTTGATGATCTTGATGCTGCGAATCATCTCGCGCTTGATCAGCGTCCAGAGTGCGACGTAGTTCAACGAGTCGGTCATGCTATGGT
>DAHUXY010000176.1 GCA_027315505.1 Vulcanimicrobiota bacterium
CTATCCCACCCGCGCGCGCCGCGCCTAGTATGAGGAGGGCGACGGCGGGCCCCTGCGAACCTCGGGCAGGTCATGTCGTCCAAAATCACCGCCCCGCGCGGCACGCAAGATATTCTTCCGCCGCAGTCGGCGCGTTGGCAGGCGCTCGAATCGCAGATTCACGGGCTCGCGCGCCGCTTCGGCTACGGCGAAGTCCGCACGCCGATGTTCGAATCGACCGAACTGTTCGTGCGCGGGGTCGGTGAGGCAACCGACATCGTCGAAAAAGAGATGTATACGTTCACCGATAAGGGCGACCGGTCGATCACGCTCCGCCCGGAGTGGACGGCCCCGGTGATGCGCGCCGCGCTCGAGCACAACCTGTTCGCGCAGGGGCCGCAGCGGCTGTACTATATCGGCCCGATCTTTCGTTACGAACGGCCGCAGAAGGGGCGTTACCGGCAGGCCCACCAGTTCGGCGTCGAGTGTGTCGGATTCGCCGGCCCGGAAGCCGACCTGGAGGTGATCGCGCTCGCGTGGGAACTCGTGCGCACCAACGCAATCGACGACGCGGTACTCAACATCAATTCGATCGGTGACGACGTCTGCCGCCCGCACTATCGCGAGGCGCTGCTCGCGCATTTTCGCCCGCATCTCGCCTCGCTCTCGGCCGAATCGCAGCGCCGCTTGGAGCGCAATCCGCTCCGCCTGCTCGATAGCAAGGACCCGCACGACCGGCCGTACGTCGAGAGCGCGCCGACGTTCGAATCGGTTTTATGCGATGCGTGTCGCGAGCACTTCGACGCGCTCAAGGCCTACCTTATCGCGATCGGCATCCCGTTCGTCGTGAATCCGCGCATCGTCCGCGGCCTCGACTACTACACGCGGACCGTGTTTGAAATTATCTCCGGAGCGCTCGGTTCGCAATCCACGGTCTGCGGCGGCGGCCGCTACGACGGGCTGGTGGCCTCGCTCGGCGGCCCCGACGTTCCGGCGGTCGGCTTCGGCTTAGGAATCGAACGCTTTCTGATGATGCTCGACGCGGCCGGGAGCCAGGCGGAGCCGGCTCGGAGCGGCATCCAGGCGGTCGGCCTCGGCGTGCAGGCTCGCACGGTGCTCGTCCCGATCGTCGCGGAATTGCGCCGCCGGCTCGGCCAGCCGGTCTATATGGACTTCGACGATCGCAAGCTGCTTGCGCATCTCAAAAGCGCCGACCGTAACGGCGCCCGCTACGCGCTGATTCTCGGAACGGACGAGCTGGCCAAGGGCGAGTTGATCCTGCGCGACCTGGAAGCACGGAGCGACCGGCGCCTTGCCCTCGGCAGCGGAAGAGACGTTGCGGCAGCCGTTGTAGAAGCGGGGATGCGATGAGTACAGAGGATCGGGATTCACAGACGCTCGAGGAGTTGCTCGCGATCATGCACGAGCACGACCTCGACCGCCTCAAAGTTACCTCCGGCGACGCCGTGTTCGAACTCGTGCGCCGCGAGCCGGGCGCGCAGACGTTCGTCGCGCCCGCGCCTTCCGCACCGGCCGCCGCCCCGGCGGGGAACGCCGGTGGGGCGCCCGTGCCGCTCGCCGCGCCCGCCAACGTCAAACGCGTGCTCGCGCCGCTCACCGGCGTGTTCTATCGCTCGCCTTCACCGGATGCCGACGTCTTCGTTAACGAAGGCGACCGCATCGCCGAGGGCGACGTCATCTGCATTCTCGAGGCGATGAAACTCTTCAACGAGATTCAGAGCGAGTACGGCGGAACGGTCGTGCGCGTGTTGGCGGAGAACGGCGAACTGGTCGCGCAGGGCGAAGAACTCTTTTGGATCGCCCCGTGAACGCAACCGACGTCAAAGGCCGTCGCGGCTTCGAGATCTTGATCGCCGAACGGCAAGGATTGCTCGACGCGCCGCACTATCGCGGCGAGGTGGAACGCATCGCGGCCGCGCTGGTGAAGGCGTTGCGCGCGGGCAAAAAAGTGTTGTGGTGCGGCAACGGCGGGAGCGCGGCCGAGGCGCAGCACATGGCGGCGGAGCTTTCGGGGCGCTTCTTGCGCGAACGGCCCGGCCTCTACAGCGAGGCGCTATCGGTGAACACCTCGACGCTTACCTGCATCGGCAACGATTACGGCTACGACCATATCTTTTCGCGTCAAGTGGAGGCGTTCGCGCAGCCCGGCGACGTGGTGATCGGGATGACGACCAGCGGCACCTCGCGCAACATCGTGCTCGCGCTCGAAGCGGCCAAGAAGAAGGGCGCGGTAACGATCGCCTTTACCGGGAACGGCGGCGGAACGGTCGCGCAGATCGCGGATTATTCGCTCAACGGCCCCGACGGCTACGCGGCGCTCGTGCAAGAAGTGCATCAGGTGATGGCGCACATCGTTTGCGATTTGGTCGAACAGACGTTGATTTTCGAGGATGGCATCGCTTGAACGCTCTACTCGTTTCGGACGCGCACGCGCTCTTCGAACGCATGCGCGGCCGCCGAGTGCTCGTCGTCGGCGACGTGATGCTCGACGAATGGATTTGGGGCACCGTCACGCGCATTTCGCCCGAGGCGCCCGTGCCCGTCGTGGCGGTTACCGACCACTCGTTTACGCTCGGCGGCGCCGGTAACGTTGCGAATAATCTCCGCGCGCTCGGCGCGGCCGTGACGTTCGTCGGAACGGTCGGGGGCGATGCGTTCGCCGGCGACGTGCGGCGGCTGTTACGCGACGAAGGGGTGGACGATGCCGGCATTTTTACCGTCAACGATCGGCCGACCACGCGCAAGACGCGCGTTGTGGCCCAACACCAGCAGGTGGTGCGCGCCGACTGGGAACGCAGCGCCGCGCTGAGCGAAGCGGACCGCGCCGGCATCGTCGATTTCGTCCGCGCTCGCGCCGCCGAGAGCGACGTCGTGATTTTGAGCGACTACGCCAAGGGGCTGCTCTCGCGCGATATCGTCGAGGCCGCCCGCGTTGCGCCGCTGGTATTCGCCGATCCCAAGCCGCAGAATCTCGATCTCTTTCGCGGGGTGACGTGCGTCGCTCCCAACGTTCACGAAGCGGCCGGCGCGAGCGGAATCGCCATCGTCGACGACGCGTCCTTGGAAGCTGCCGGTTCTCGCCTGATCGAGCGCCTGGAGTGCCGGTACGTCGTCATCACGCGCGGAGAGCACGGCATGTCGCTATTCGGCCGCGAAGGCGAACGCTTCACCATTCCGTCGGTGGCGCGCAAGGTGTTCGACGTGAGCGGAGCCGGCGATACGGTGATCGCGGTGCTCTCGCTCGCGCTCAGCGCGGGCGCCCCGATCGAGCGCGCGATGCAGCTGGCAAATTACGCTGCCGGTGCGGTGGTGGAGAAGTTGGGGACGGCGACCGCATCCGCGGATGAGATCGTCGCATTGGTGGAACATGGATCCGGGTAGATTCTTCGGTCAAATCTTAGATGGGGACGCCGCACGCGCGTGGCGCGAGGAGTTGCGGCAAGAGTCGCGCAGCCTGGTCTTCACCAACGGATGCTTCGACGTCTTGCATGCGGGCCACGTCGAATACCTGGCTTGGGCGCGGGCGCAGGGCGACGCGTTGATCGTCGGATTGAATTCGGATGCGTCGGTGCGCGCGCTCAAAGGCGAGAAGCGTCCGCTGGTACCGTTTGAGGAACGCGCTCGCATGCTCGTGGCCTTGCGCAGCGTCGACGTCGTGGTGGAGTTCGGCGAGCGAACGCCGGAAGTGCTGCTCGATCGCATTCGCCCGAACGTGCACGTCAAGAGCGCGCAGTACCGGGAGGACGAGCTTCCCGAACGCACCGTGGTGCTGGCGCACGGCGGGGTGATCCGCCTCGCACCGCACGTCGCGGGCAAGAGCACGACCGATACGATCGCGCGCATCATCGCTCGCTACGGCGGCTGATGCGCATCGCGTTCACCGCCAACGGACCGGGCGAGGTTGCGGGCTGGTTCCGTCCGCTCGTGCGCGCATTGTACGAGCGCGAACCCGCAACGGACGTCCACCTATTTCTCGTCCCCGACGATTATGCGACCGGCAACGAGGCGCGCATGGCGCGCGAGTTGTTTCCGCAAGCGCGCGTGTACGAGCCGCGAACGTACGTGGCGGTCGCCCTAGGCAAAAAAGCTGAGGGCGTGCCGGCGAGCGTCGATGTGGTGCAGTATTTGGGCGGAGACCTGATGCATGCGGCGCGGCTGCACAAGCGCTTCGGCGGCGTTGCCGCCACCTATAAGTTTTCGAAGCCGCGCTATAAAACCGTCTTCGCGCGAGCGTACGCCGTAGACGAAGCCAACGAGCGCGAATTGGTTGCCACCGGCCTCGAACGGGATCGCGTGCTGCTCGTGGGCAACCTCGCGATCGACGGCGCGTTGCTCGAAGCGCAGTCGCCGCTCGAAGCGGGCGCGCCGGTCGGCGGCCTGCTGGTGATGCCCGGCTCTCGCGGTTACGAAATCGAGAACCTGGTGCCGTTTTTCTTCACGGCGGCACTGCGGATACAGCGCGAGCACCCCGAACTTCCCATCGCGTTCGGCATCTCGCCGTTCACGCCGCTCGATCGCGTGCGCGCGGCGATCGAATGCGGCGGCGTGCCCGCCATGTTCGCGCAGCGCGGGCGGCTCGTCGAATCTCCGGAGGGCGCTTTTCTCGAATCGCTCGACGCGAGCGTGCGTTTTCCGATCTTGCGCAACGCCCTTGCGGCGGCCTCGCGCGCGCGGCTCGCGCTCACGATCCCCGGCACGAAATGCATCGAGCTTGCGGCCCTGGGCGTCCCGACGGTTGCGATCACCCCGCTCAACGCTCCGGAAAAGATTGCATTCAACGGCCCGCTTACCTATCTGGATCGCATTCCGCTGGTCGGGGTCCCGCTCAAGCGCGCGGTTGCGGTTGGCGTCTCGCGCCGCTTCGTCTATCACACCCAGCCCAATATCGACGCGCGGGAGATGGTGATGCGCGAGTTGCACGGCGCGCTCACCCCGGGGCGCGTCGCTCGGGTGACGCTCGATGCTTTGAGCGACGACGACTGGCTCGCATCGAGCGGGGCGCGGCTACGGGAGCTATATCGCGGCCATGCCGGGGCGGCCGGCCGGATGGCTGAATCATTACTGGGGCTGCCGAAGTAGGTACGGGTATGCGGATCTCCGTCGTGATCGCCAGTAAGGACCGGGCGCGCTATATCGAGCGCGCGCTGGCGTCGCTCGACCGTCAGATCGGGGCGCCGTCGTTCGAAGCGATCGTCGTCGATAATAACTCGACCGACGATACCAAGGCCACGGTCGAGGCGGCACAGCGCGAATACGCCTTTCCGATTACGTACGCGTACGAGCCGGAACCCAATCGCGGCAAGGCGCGCAACCGCGGCATCGCGCTCGCGCAGGGCTACATCGTGCTGTTCGTGGACGACGACATCCAGGCTCCCCCTGGGTTTCTCGCCGCTCACGAAGCGGCGCACAACGCGCCGAATTTAGTGGTGAACGGGCCGATTCTCAACGTCTCCGGTTACGACCGGAAGCCCAAGCCTACGATGGCCAATTACTCGCGCGCGTTCCTGTGCACGTGCAACGTCTCGGTGCCCAAGCACGCGCTCGACGCGGTCGGCGGATTCGACGAAGAGTTCCGCTTGTACGGCTGGGAAGATACCGAACTCGGCGTGCGCTTACGCGAGCACGGCATGCGCTGGGCGTTTGCGTGGGACGCGTATATCTGGCACATCAAACCGCCCGGCGAAAACACGCTGGAAACCGAGACGCTCAAGGCCTTGGAAAAGGCGAAGATGGCGTCGCGCTTTATCAAGAAGCAGCCGTCGGTGCGCGCGCGGATGGCGGCCGGAGCTTACGGCATCAATTTGGTGCGCGGTAAATATCTCTTACCCGACGGCCTGCTGGCGTTCTACGCCGGCCTGGCGACGGCGGCGGGGGCCCCCGGATTCGTGCGGACCTTTGCCAAAGGACAGTTCTTGGATGGAATGTACACGCGAGAACTCATCCGCGCGTTGGATGAGTAACGACCGCGCGTTACTCTACTGCGCGGGCGGGGGAATCGGCGATTCGCTCTTAGCGAGCGTCGTTGCGCGGGCGCTCCGCGAACGATACGCCGGCGTCGATGCGCTCACGTTACCGGAGCACCGGAGCACGCTGGAACGCGTCCCGGATATCGGCCGCGTCATGGTGGACGAAGGCGATGAACGCGAGGTCGCGGCGCTGGTTGCGAACGAACGCTACGATGCGTGCGTGGTTACCTGGGCAACGCCGCGCACGGCGCGCGTACCGCAGTTGGCGCGCGTCCCCGTCCGCGTCGGGCAAGCGCGGCGGCTCTACTCCTATCGCTTTACCCACCGCGTGGCCGTGCGGAGCGAAACGGGTGACGTAACCTCGCACTGGACCGATATTCTCTTGGACTATCCGCGCGCGATCGGTTGCAATACGCGCGAGCATCGCCCGCGCTTCGTGCCCACCGCGCAAGACGACGACGAAGCTGCGACGGTACGCTTCAAACACGGATTGGCAGCGCATGAATACATCGTGCTGCACCCCGCCAACGCGATCGCGTCCAAGCGGGGAATGTGGCCGATAGCCGGCTGGGCCGCGCTCGCCCGCGCGCTCGCCGAGCGCTTCGGTGCGCGCGTAGCGGTGACGGGCTCGCCGAACGACGCGGAGATCGTCGCGGCCGTTTGCGCCGCTTCCGGAGCGCTCGATCTGAGCGGCGCGACCGGGATCGGCGGTTTCGCGGCGCTGGCGCGCGACGCGCGGGCGTTCGTCGGCATCACGACCGGGACGATGCACGTGGCAGCCGCGGCCGGCGCGCCGACCGTCGGCATCTTTCCCTTCCAGAGCGATTATCCCGAACGCTGGGCTCCGCTGGGCGAACGCACCGGCATCGTGCGCGCGTCCTACCCGTGTCATCCGGGCGATACCAAAGAACGCTGCGCCGACTACGCCTGCATCGCGCATCTCAACCTTCCCCATATTCTCGCCGAAGTTGCGGCCTTGATGGCGTAGAGCCGTTCCTCCGAGGGCCGGTCCCGCGGGTGCCGAACCCCTCCGGCAATGCGTGCGACCATACAACTCTGTACGTACAATCGCGCTCCGCTGCTGGAGCGCGTTTTAGAGGCGTGCTTCGAACAGACTGCGGCCGGCGCATACGAGGTCGTTTTGGTGAACGACGGCTCGACGGACGGAACCGCGGAGGTGATCGCGCGAGCGCGCGAGCGCGCGACGTGCCCCTTCGTGGCGATCGACCAGGCGAATGCGGGGCTCGCGAAGGGCCGCAACGTTGGGATCGCGGCGGCGAGCGGCGAGCGCATCATCTTTATCGATGACGACGTGCTGCCGTTGCCCAATTTCGTTGAAGAGCATCTGCGCTCGCACGCCGCGCATCCGCTCGCGATCGTGCGCGGGGGCGCGATCAACGTCGAGAATTTCGAGGACTTACCACCGCCGGTGTGGAGCCTCAAGGATTACAGCGGCAATTATTTTTGGACCACCAACGTGTCGGTCCCGCTCGCGACGATCCGGGCGATCGGCGGCTTCAACGAGTCGTTTTCGGAGTACGGGTGGGAAGATATCGACGTCGGCTTGCGCCTGCGTCTGGCC
>DAHUXY010000189.1 GCA_027315505.1 Vulcanimicrobiota bacterium
CCCGGATTCCGAGGAGCGCACGCCGCGGCGCGTGACCTGGGCCATGGTCGACGAAGAAACAGCCATGGTCTTCTCCTCCTACTGTACTGCGGTGATGGCGAACCAGCCATCGGGCGACCATCGTGTCTCAAAGCGCTTCGCGCCGTGCGCGATCTCTTCGGTTGCCCAGCCCACGAGCGACTGTGTAACGTCGATCGCATCGGGATTCCGCTCGAAAAACGACGCGGCCGTTACGAACGTCGTTAAAATGGCGTCTTGGCACATCGTGAAGATCGATTCGCGCGGGCGCACGCGCACCACGAAGGCGCCCCTGTATCCGATCGCCTCGACCTTGGCAAGCCGCACATCCTGGCGGGACTTCTCCGCCCAACGCGCCATGCCGACACCAAGCGTCTTCACGAGTTGCGCAACGCTCGGCATCTCATCGGTTGCCTTTGCCAGGCCCGATGAGCGCAGCGCGATCGCGTTGTAGATCGTCACGTCGTGAGCACCGTTACATCCAGCGCCGCCGCCGGCGTCACGCTAAGGTCCGAGAAAAGAATGCCGCTCGAGGGCGTCGGAAACTCCGCCGTCGCTCCGGCCGGTACGCCAAGCGTACCGACTTGGCCACCGTTCTCGAAGATCGCAAGCGTCGTCGCGGACGCGCCCTTGTTCGTGGCGATGATGCCGTGGACGATTTGCGATCCGCTGAACACGGTTTTCGTAGCGACGAGCGCCGGGTAAAACGTCTTGCCGCGGGCGGGCTCCCACGATGCGCGAGTTGCAGGCATAGCTGCCTCCTACGGAATGATAGTGATGCCGCGGCGCGCGGACTCTTGAGCTGGCTTCGCAACGCTCGGGTTCGGAACGTCGCCCGGCGCAAAAGCCGGCGTCGTCGCTTCGGGATACCCTTTGGGAACCTGCTCGTACGTCTTGAGGATGACCGCTTTGCTCTCGATCGCGATCTCGTCTTGCTGGTCCTCGTAGTTGTAGTCGGTGATGGGCACTTCTACGGCCGCCGAGCTCGCCGCGGTGCGCTTGCTCCACCAGCCCATGCCCTCGCCCGTTGCGAGCAGATCGACTTTGGTTTTCTTGTCTTCCGGCACCATCGCCGGGAACAAGACTTCCAGCGACAGGTCCACACCCGGCGCGATCTTCCCGAACCGCTGCGCCTCGGCGATGACGCGCTGCAACAAGCGCTCCACGAAGTCGCGAACGACCTGCTGGCGCGTCTCGAAAGTCTGAAAGGCCGGGTCGGACGACACCTCAGCGGAGGCGCGCGAAGCGTTTTCCGTTACGCCGAGCAGCTCTTTCGAGAGCCCGAGCCCCACCGCAATCAGATTCACCATGCCGGCGTACACGCTTCCGTTGCCGGCCGGCTGCTTCGCCGTTCCCTGTACCAGCTTGATCTCGACGGATTTATTGTGGTACCAGCTCTCGCCGGGCTGCGGCGGACCCTTGAGTTCCTCTTGCGAGGCGAACGACTGCACATCGCCGTCAGAACCGTCGATCGTGATGTCGCGATGGTACGCTGCAGCGGCTTGCGCTTTAATGACCTCGGAGTCGAAGTAGTCGCGGAGGCGCTTGAGGTACCCCAGCACAACGAAGAGATCCGAGCGGCCGCGCACTTCGCCGGATCCAGCGTTGATTTTGACGTGAATCACGTCGTCGGGCGACAGGTCGCGCTCGATGTACCGCTGCGAATCGACGCCGTCAACCGTGATGAGCTGCGTCCTGGTCATGTACCGCTGGCAATAGGCGTACACGCGCTCGATGTCTTCGGCGTCGGTAACGATTTCCCAAATGGTCGTCGGGTCGAGCGATCGCGCGCGGCATCCGCCAAAACCATCCGGAATCGCCCGCAAAAACAGCTCGCCGTCACGCCCAAGATCCGTGAGCCACGTTCGCAGGCGCAGATCCATGCGCTCGCGAGCCCAGAACTCGTCGACGACCTTCTGGACGGATTCGTTGGCGCACTTGATGCTCGCGCCGCTCCCGACCACATAGGACACGACGATATTGATGCCGCGCTTCGCGAGTGGATCGTGATGCCACGCCCACCACGCCTTCGCGAGCATCTCCCACATGTCGGCCAGGTAGAGCTGCGTTCCAAGCGGGCCCTGCCCGTACGGCAGATACTCCTGATCGAGATACGGCACGTTGGAAGCGTTGCCGTTCCACGGCGTATTGAAGTCCTCGCGCAACACGTCGCCATCGAGAGCGCCGAACTCGCGTAGGCAGGCTTCTTCGCCCGCGGTTAGCTTGTCGAGCGTGCGCCCTTCCCGGAGTTTCGCTACCGCCTTGGCCGCAATCGCCGATCGGGACTCCTTGATACGGCCGTAACGGTATTTTCGGCGCTCATCGGCCGTCTCGCAAGCCATGTAGGCACTTGCCTCGGCTGCTGAGAGAGTGATGGCCTCGCGCTGACCGTCGTAGGCGATGGCGCTGATCGACAGGCTTGCGCGGCCCTCGCGAACCGCCGTCTGAAAGCCGAGAAACTGCGCGTGCGCCGCCTTGACCGGCGAACGCTCGGCTCCGTACGCCTCCCGTTCGGGGTCGTATCCGCCGGGCACGTTACGGGTAACCGCCGGGTCGGCCTTCGGGGTGCTTTCGCGTGCGGGCTGCGCGGCAATACGCATGCCAAGCCACGCCTTCCGCAAAGCCCTCAGCATCCAAACCCCTTTTTTCTCTTACACGCGTACGGCGAACGGCCGCGTCGTTTGTTGCGCCAAGCGCGCGAGCGCCATCGTGGTCGTATCGACCTGGTCATCGTGCTTGCCGTTCGGGAATGTTAGGTGCTCCTCGATCCATGCGTCGACCCACGGCGCGGATTCCGGCAACACCACGAGTCCCGCTTCAAAGATCGGCGTCGACGCCTCGGCGCGGCTAACCTTTGACCCGAGTGCCGGCACCGCAATAACCGGGATGTTCGAGCTGCGGCGGAACTCTTGAATGAGCCCGATTCCAGCGCTCGCATCCTCGATGATGACCGCGTTCGGGCGATACCACTCGTAGGCATCGGCCGCAATCCGCAAGAGGTCCGGGAACTCCACCTTGTCGCGCCAGATGTCGATGACATGATAGCGCAACCCATCGAAGCCCCACGTCGCAATCACCGAATAGTCGTTCGCGACACCGGTCTTCCATGCCGAATCGATCGTCTGAATGATCGTCTTGAACTCCGCTGGGGGCGCCGCGCGATGATTGAACCAATCGCGCTGGAAGAGATTGCCGGTTTCCGGCGTCGGGCGCTGCTGATACATCGCCGCAAAGGATCGAGAGGACATTTGACCGGCCGACACGTCCGGGATGTTGGACCCATCGTAATCCGGCAACACTTCGCCAAGGCTGCGGCCTAGCGGGTCAGCGACATCCTCCGCGTAGAGCGGCAGGCTTAATATCGTCCAATCGTTGTATGCGTTCAGGATTCGGCCGGCGAGGTCGTCCTCGTGCCACCTGGTGTTATGGCTAACAAACCCATCGGCGATGAAGTTTTCCGTCCGCGCAACCTGAACATCGAAGACATCTTCGCGCCCGGACGGCGTAATGGCGATTATCGCGTCAAGCGTGAAGTCGGATATAGGCCGCTGCGGACTCGAGTTTCTCGGGAGTTTTCCCATATCCGACGGCGAGGTTGCAGTCGTTACAGAGAAGACCCCGCACTTTGCCGCTTGCGTGATCGTGGTCGACGCACAACTTTCCACCCCAATGCGCTCGGACGTTCTTGCTCGGGAGCTCGCGGCAGATTGCGCAGCGTCCGTCCTGCTTTTGAAGGAGCGCTTCGTATTCGCCATCTGCGATGCCGTACCGGTGACGCAATCGGCGCTTTCGATAGCCGCTTGGATTAACGGACGGCGATCGATACCCGGCCGCCCATCGCCATTTACTGTAGTGGGACGGACAATATCCCTTGCAGGTGGCGGGAAGTTCGCATCCGTCCTGGACGCAGGCAACGCCCTTCCAGGCGCCGCGTTTTGCATCGGTACTGCGATCCCGGTCGCCATTACTACCTTGTCGCCGATGCGGAGCTCGCTGATCCGTTTCCATTCGCGCCTTCCGTCCCTCTCCACCAAAAACGGGTGCCGAGCGTTCGCGCGCGTTGATGCGCCGCTCGCCGTCCGTATCTGAAAGATGTCGTCAGTCCCCTGGTTTTTCCATTTTTCTACAACCGACGTGGAAAGCCGCCCTTTATCGTACGTCGCGATGCGATCGCCCGCACGAATATCTCGAAGTGCCCGGTCTGACCCGTCCGCCATACGGACGATCGTATCGCCGACCATACACATCATCAAAAGCTGCCATCCGCCCTCCCGAAGGCGGCGAGCAGCGACCTGTGTGTACCAACTCCATTGTGCCTCGCGATACGACGCCGAAGCGACCTCAGCGGGCCCTTTGACCGGGTCGTCGATGATGAGCCCGGTTGGGTGAAAGCCCGTCAGCGATCCGCCAAGGCCGACCGCGCGGAAACTTCCGCCAGCGGTGGTGTCCCAATTCGTTACCGCGCTCGATTCTTCGGAGATCTTGATCTCCGGCCACGGCCAATTCTCACGATCGCGAATGAGCGCGCGCGATTTTCGAGACGAATCGATCGCGCGAATAACCGTGTACGAAGCCGAGACAATCTGCTCCCGCGGATTACGGCCGAGCATCGAGGCCGGAAAACGCTCGCCGGCATGGTACGTCTTACCAGCGCCCGGCGGCATGAAGATCGCGAGCTTGCGAATCGATCGGGACGCCAGCGCGTCCAAATGCTCGCAAATGACCTTCGAGACGCTGGTCGGAGTGTACGCGTCATCCATGCGCGCACAAAATGCGCCAAGCTCCCGACGAGCAAGCGACGCTCGCGCCTGGGAGCGCAGCGCGTCGCGCTCGGCACCGGTAATCACTTCGCGAGTTTGCGCAG
>DAHUXY010000191.1 GCA_027315505.1 Vulcanimicrobiota bacterium
CCGGCCTGCACCGCCTCATGCCCCTCGCTCGCGGATGCGAACGGAATCTTGCCCTGGCGGTTGAGTTGAAAGCCGCGATTCTCTAGGGTACGCTGCATCACCATCGTGCGCAGCATCGCGACCAGTTGCTCGTCGCTCAGCCCATGACGCTCGAAACGCGTCGCTTCGCCGGTTTTGTTTTTGGAAGCCACAACGCACTGTACTCGCCCGCCGCAAGCCCGAAATCCTGCGCCAAGGGAATGGCATCGGGCGGCGAGGCAGCAGTATGAATGCGAGGGTGCCAACGCACGACCGTCCTGAGCGGTTGAAGCTCACAGGCAGGAGGCTTCTCGCGCTGGTGATAACCCCGCAGTGGGTTTGGGCGAAAGTTACTGCGTTTTTATCGTCCGAATATGTTGTTTTTTTCGGCAAATGATTTAAATTGCCGGATTTTGTGACGGCAAAACCTTGCGAGTGTGGGAGGCAACGTGCGTTTTAACCGTTTCTCCGCAGCAATGGGCCTGATTTCGAGCGGGACCGTCTTTTTCGCGCAGCAGTGCCTTTGTTGAGGCGGTCTTTGCTGCTCCTTCTTTGCGCCGATTATGTACGAGGGCTTAGCTTGAGAAGAACAACAACGGTTGCTTTCATTGCGTTGTCCGCATGTGTATGGCTCACGTGCGGCCGCGCTTCGGCGTATGCCGAGTATTGTCCGACACGCGTGCAGTCGTATGCCGTGCCCGATTCGGGGGCGAGTGCGAGCGCGCCGTCGAATCTTTACGCATATCGTTTGGCGGCCTTCGGCACTCGGTCGGTTCGTGGCGACGTCACCATTAAGACGAGCGACGGTTGGTTTACAGCCGCGTTTCCTTCGGTTACGTTGACGCAGCAAACGCTGCACATGCGCGGCAGGACCTCGGCGTATACACGCTCGGTGTTTCGCTCGCCGGTGCTATACGTGCGCTTCCCGCATCCCGTTACCGTGCAATACATGTACGTGGGCGATGCGCAAAGTAGCGGCGATCAAATCTTCGGTTGGGATGCGAGGGGCGACGTGATCTGCCAAGCTCCGGCCGGTATCGGCATGACGAACAATCCCTTGCACGTAGACCCAGATACCGATATCGACGCGAAACACGCATTGCAAGCGCCTCCGGGGCCGAACGCCTCTGTGGCGACCGCCGCGATCGCGGGCGTCCCCGGATCGCTCGACTGCAAAGAGCCCTTCTTAGGTGCGGTTGCGACGCACTACGCCCAGCCGGACGTTCCGCTCGCGATGCAAGACGATCGTTATCGGGGCGTCGTGCTTGTGGAGATTGCGGTGGGTGCCGACGATAAGCTGGACGATGCGTGGGTGTATTCCCCATCGGGCTATCGCGAATTCGATGAGGCGGCGCTGAAAGCCGTACGTAAAAGCAGCTATAAAGCGGGTCGCTCATTTTGCAGCGCAGCGGCCGGCTTCTTTCTCTTTCGGCTCGACTTCAATATGCAGTAAGCGAGGGGCTCCGGGGGTGTGAACGCGCAAGGGCGGAGCTCGCCGGTGGGCCATAGAACTGCGATTCGATGACCGCTGTATTGCAGGCGCCGGTGGCTGATTTGGTTCGGTATCGCCGGCACTTCCACGCCCATCCGGAACTCTCGCTGGAAGAGCACGCGACCGCCGCGTATATCGAGCGCGAACTGCGCGGTTTCGGCTACGATGAGTTGCGGACGGGCGTCGGGCAGACCGGCATCCTGGCAACCCTTCATGGCGGCCTCCCGGGCCCCGTCACCTTGCTGCGGGCCGACATGGATGCGTTGCCGATGGACGAGACCAACGACGTCCCGTATCGCTCCACCCGGGCCGGGGTGATGCACGCATGCGGGCACGACGGCCATATGGCGATGTTGCTCGTTGCCGCTCGCGATTTGATGCAGATGCGCGCGCAGGTGCGCGGGACGATCGTGTTCTGTTTCCAGCCTGCCGAAGAAGGGCCGGCCGGCAACAAGCTGATGATCGACGACGGCGCGCTCGAGAATCCGCACGTCGACCGGACCTTCGCGTTGCATCTCTATAGCGGGCTCGAA
>DAHUXY010000199.1 GCA_027315505.1 Vulcanimicrobiota bacterium
TGCTCGAGCTAAAAAAATTCATGGATGAATTTTTTTGGCGTCCCCGCACACAGCCTCCCTAGCCGGCCTGGACTGCACGCAAATGCACCCACCTCTAGCGGCGTCGCTCAAAGGCGAGGCGCACGTGCTCTTCCATGGGTGAGCGCGGGAAGCGATCGTGTACCCAGGCGAGTAAATGTTCCCCGCGTTCGTGCGCGGTGGTGGAGTGCATGTGCGCGTAGATGTATTCGAGATCGACGGTCATGCCGGAGAGCCACGTATCGTGCGGATACTTCGATCCGAAATCTTCGATGGCGTTTTCGACATCCGCGCATAAACCGAGCTGGCGATCGGCATGCGCGTTATCGCCGTCGACGCGGCCGCGAATGCGATTCAACTCGTTGCGCATGCCGAGAATGCTCATTTTGAGGTGGCCGAAGTATTCGTCGGCGGGAGCGAGGCGCGAGCGCGCTTGCGCGCACGTGAAAGGAGCTGCGAAGAGCAGCACAGCCAGCATCGTTAACGCCATGGAACGCCCCATGGAAGGATGTTCGGAGAAAAGCCGAGCGGCGTGAACCTGCTTCGCTGCCGGGCGGAAGAGCTATGCCTCGGTTGCTACCGGCCGCGATGGATCGGAGACCCATTCGCTCCAGGACCCGCCGTAGAGGCGCGATCCAAGCAGACCGGCGTGCTCCATGGCCAGGATGTTGACGCACGCGGAGACACCGGAGCCGCACTGATGCACCAGCGAGGTGGCCGGCACGCCCAGCGCTTCAAACTCCGCGCGCAGTTGCTCGGGGGGCTTGAACGTGCCGCCGGCGGCAAAGTTTTCTTTGAACGGACGGTTGATCGCGCCCGGGATATGTCCGCCGACGGGATCGATCGTTTCGTTCTGCCCCGCGAAGCGGTCGCTCCCGCGAGCGTCGAGGACGCGCATCGCCTCCGAACCCAGATGGCTCAGCACGAACGCGGCGTCGACGGTGCGCGCGGTTTGCAGCGACGCGCGTATCGATCCGGGCGGTGGCGCCTTTGGCACTTCGTCGCCGGCCGGAAAGCCGTGTTGCTGCCAGGTCGCGAAACCGCCGTCGAGTACGGCGGCAGCGTCGTGCCCGATCCACCGGGCGAGAAACCACAGGCGCGCCGCAAACATGTCGCCGCCGCCCGCGTCGTAGGCGACGATTTGCGTGTCGTCATCGACGCCGAGCGAAGCGAGAAACGCGGCGAACTTCGCCGGATCGGGGAATGGATGGCGTCCGTTCGTGCCCGTCTTCGCGCCGGAGAGATCGCGTTCGAGATCCGCGTAGAATGCGCCGGGAATATGGCTTTCGCGGTAGGAGTGCAGGCCGAAGCTCGGGTCGCCCAGCGCGTAGCGAGCGTCGATCGTGACCCAGCGCGGATCGCCCAAGTGCGCGCGCAGCTCTTGGGCGGATACGAGGGTGTTCGGCATGCGTGCTAGTGGAGGCTGATCGTAGTCTTCGGAGCGGCTTCGTAGCCGAACGCTTCTTTGAGTACCCGTTCCAGCTCGCCGTTCTGCGCCATCGGGCCCAAGATATCGGTATCGCCGAAGAACGCGCCCTTGATGAAGACCTTCGGCAGCGTCGGCCAATTGGTCATCTCGGCGAGGGCCTCGCGCTTAGGCATGTTTTCAAGCACGTCGATCACTTCGAACGGGTAGCCGAAGCGAGTGAAAAATTCGATCGTTTCGAGCGTGAAGCCGCACCGGGGCATCGTTTTGGTGCCCTTACCGTACACGAGGATGGTGTTGGCGCCGATCTCGCGTTCGATTTCGGCCTGAAGTTGCTCCGACATGATGCGTCCTATCGTTCTGTTATTCGGCGAGGGTGGTAATTTCGACCGCGTGAACGCGCCCGTCTTTGAGGGCGTCGCCAAGGGCTCCGTAGACGAGCCGATGCTGTTCGAGCAGCGGGCGGCCGGCGAAGGCTTGCGAGCGAATCTTGAGATTGAAGTGATCCATCGTGCCCGTACGGTCGACGACGTCAACCTGGGCATCGGGAATGCTGGCGCGGATCAGCGCCACGAGAGCGGGTGTATCGATCATCGTCCTATGGCTGCAAGCGAGGGCGTGAAGCGCGCAGCGATTCCGCCAACCCGCGCGCTTCGCGGAGGGTTTCGGGGAGCCGCTCTCCTTGACGCGCGAGCAGGGCGGTGACGCCGCCTGCCAGCACGATGCCGGTGACGCCCAAAAGCAGAGCCGGGACCCCCGCGGCGCGGAGTGGGCCGATCTCTAACGAAAAGGTCTTCGACGTCCGCGCGAGGCCGCGAAAAATAGCCTTCGCGATGCTGGTGCCCTTACTCATAGAACCGTAGCTTACGGCGGCGACGCCTGCGATGCCTGGGCTGCGAGCGGCTCAGGATTTTCTCAGCGTCGGCCACGATATAGGGGTGGAACCCTTTGTAAACGCCGTCCGCTTTCTCTGCGAGGAGCCCCGTGCACTCACTCCTGTTAGCCGCCTGCTGCCTGCTGAGCGGCAACGTTCACGCAACGTCGGGCGCCCCGCTTGCCGGCGTTCACATCGAACTGCGCGGCACGGTGAATGCTCAGACCAGCTCCGATGCTCGTGGGGACTTTTCCGTTGAGGTTGCGCCGGGCGCGTACCAGCTCGACGCTTCGGTGCGCGGGTACGCGCCGGTGACGGTTGCCGTGAATGCCGCCGCGGACGTGAAGGTTCAGATCGCGCTCGAGGCCCTCGACGCTCCGGCGTTGCGACAGATCGGTAGCGTGACCGTCGACGGCCGCCTAGCGCCGATCCAGGGAGCGATTCCGCAGATTCAGATCACCCGCGCCGATATGGAGCGCAGCGGCGACTCCCGCGTCGTCGACGGTCTCCAATCGCTCCCCGGGGCGACGTTCGCACGCCCCGACGGCGGCGCGTCGAGCGCCATCGCGGTGGTCGCGCTGCGCGGCCCCGACCCCTCCGAATCGCTCGTCGCGCTGGACGGTCAACTCTTGAACGACGGCAATACCGGCGACGTGGATCTTTCGCGCTTCCCCGTGGCGGCATTCTCCTCGATCGACGTTACCGAAGGTTTGGGACCCGAGGATAGCAACGGCAGCAATACGTTCGGCGGCGCGATCGACCTGATCTCACTGCGCCCGACGCGCGACCCGCACTACGCGGCCTCGCTCTCCGGGGGCTCGTTCGGGCAGAGCGAAGGCTGGCTCAACGCGACCGGCACGCAAGGCCGCCTCGGGTACGCGCTCGCATTGGACGATCAGAACGAAGCCGGATACGTCAAGCAAACGGTGCCGTTGTACGCCCGCACGCCGGCGGGAGCGCCCGCGCCCGCACCGCCGGCATTCACGGCGCTGGGCTCCTCGATTGCCGCGCATCTGGGCTTAGGCTCGCTCACCTGGACGTTTTCGCAGAACGCGGATATCACCGCGCGCGTGTTCTTGTTGGGCGACGTGCGCGACCAGAGCAGTTCGGTGAACGGCATCGATGGAAATCCGACCGATCAAACGTTCGGGCAGTTTATCGGACCCGGTAATCAAACGCTCGCGCAGACGATTCGCGCGTATCAGGTTCGCGCCCGCGCTCCGCTGGGCGCCGGCGAGTTGACGAGCGATATTTCGGAGAGCGATAACGGCGTCAACCTCAACGGCGGCGTCTCGTCGGCTCCATACGACGTCACGCACGTCGATCGCCGCTACAACGGCGCACTGACGTGGCAGCGGACCTTCGCCGCGGCCCAGTATGCGATCGGCGGATACACGCGTTACGAATCGCTCGGCTTTGTCGATCCCACCGGAGCGCAGCCGAACCTCGGGCAGACGATCAACGTGCTCTTCGCGCGCGGCGGCTTCCGCCCGACGGAGAAGCTGCGCTTGGATGCCGGTCTCTTCGAATCGCGATACACCAGCTTCGGCTCCAATCTCGACGGCCGCTTCGGCGCGATTTACAATACCGATCCGCGCACGGCGCTGCGCTTTTCGCTCGGCACGGGCTTCCGCGCGCCGCTCTTGATCGAGCGCTATCGGTTTCCGCTCGACCAACTCACGCAGGACGCGTTCGGCGTCTTTCTGGGGCAAGGGAATGCGAACGAGCATCCGGAGCATGCGACCGAATACGAGCTCGGCGTCTCGCACCAATTTTCGAGCGACTCGACGCTCGACGTCTCGCTCTATCGCACCAACCTGCGCAATCCGATCGAAGTGTACTATCCGCTCGCAGCGGCGAACGCCGGGCTCTGCGCGGCGAACTCACCCGCCAATCCGATTCCGGGCTGCGTCTCATACAACAGCAACGACGGCAACGCGGTCTACGAAGGGGCCGAAGTTCGCTTCGTCCAGCGTTTCGCGCCGCAGCATCTCTTTCTCACCGCGATGTACGGCCTCAACGTCGCTTACCCGACCAGCCTAGACGCCTCGTTTTCAAACCCGACCTCCGGCGGCAACCTCGTGAATAACGCGCAGTTCTTGGGGATTCCGCAGCAACAGGGCTCGCTCGAATTGGACTGGGCTCAGAACGGCTGGCACGCTTCCACCACGGCGAATTTTCGCGGATTCAACAACGAGTTGAGTCAAACGCCGTTCACCATCGTCAACGCCTTGGTGGGCAAGGCGATCGGTCCGCACGTCGACCTATCGCTCGCCGCCACCAACGTCTTCAACGATGCGGCCGGCCGCTTCACGCTGTTCGGCGGGGGAATACCCTACCGGGGCATCGTGGGGCAGGACCCGGCGACGGGGGGTGCGCAGTATGGACCTCTCCCCACCGACGCGCTCTACGTCGAACCGTTCGGCGTTCGCGTCATCCTAACGGTGAAGCATTGACGTGACGACGATGAAGGCCGTGCGTTTGCACGAACTCGGCGGCCCGGAGCAACTGACGCTCGAAGAGATCGATCGCCCGGCTCCGGGCGCGGATGAGGTGCTGGTCCGGATCCACGCGGCGGCCTTCAATCGGCGCGACGTGTTCATTACGCAAGGCCTCTACCCGGGCATCGAACTGCCGCGCACGCTCGGCTCTGACGGAGCCGGCGTCGTCGCGGCCCTCGGCGCCGGCGTCGACGATCTCGAACTCGGCGCGCCGGTCGTCATCAACCCGATGCTCGGCTGGGGGAACGATCCGCACGTGTGGGCGCCCGGCGCGTCGATTCTCGGCATGCCGCGCGACGGCACGTTCGCCGAATACGTCGTCGTGCCGCGGATCAACGTCTATCCGAAGCCGCCCGGCCTTTCGATGGAAGAAGCCGCCGCGATACCGCTTGCGGGTCTGACCGCTTACCGCGCGACCTTCACGCGCGGCGAATTACGCAGCGGCGAGACCGTCCTGATTCCCGGCATCGGGGGCGGGGTGCAAACGTTCGTGTTGCTGTACGCGAAGGCGATCGGCGCGCGCGCCATCGTCACCTCGGGCAGTGAAGAAAAACTGGAGCGCGCGAAGCAACTCGGTGCCGACGTTGCGATCGACTACCGAAGCGACGATTGGCAAAAGATCGCTCGCAAGGCGGGCCCGATCGATCTGGTCGTCGATTCCTCCGGCGGCGATACGCTGGCGAAATCGCTCTCGGCATTGCGCCCCGGCGGCCGCGTGGTGGTCTATGGCGGCACGCGCGGTGAATCCGCGATCAAACTCTTTTCGCTCTTCTGGAATCACATCGATATCCGCGGGACGTCGATGGGAAGCCCGGCGGATTTTCGCGCGATGCTCGAAGTCTTCGGCAGCGGGCTCAAACCCGTGATCGACCGCGTCTATCCGATGAGCGAGGCGGCGGCCGCGGCGGAACGCATGGCAGCGAGCGAGCAATTCGGCAAAATCATCCTGCAGATCGCGTGAGGCTGTAGCGATAGAGCCGGTCCAGCCGTAAGGCCGACCCGAGTTCCTCCGCGATGAGTGCGGCGTGTTCGATGCCGACGATGGCCTCCCATGGCGGGTTGAGAATCGCCGTCTCCTCGCCGGTCATGGCGCGATCGACGGCCACGGCTTCGACGCGACGTTCGGCGGCGAGCGCAATGAGATACGCCAGCATCTGCCGCGCCATGGCCGGCCAGAGCATCGCGCGCTCCGGCCCGTAGATTCGCAACACCAATTCCGGAATCGTCTGCGGAGCGATCTCGAGCGCTTCGATCAATTCGCGTTCCCGTAGCGCGCGATGCGCGATATACTCCGCAATCTTCGGACGCGGGTCTTCGACCGCCGGCCCATGCCCGCCGTAGATGCGGCGCGCGTCGCCGAATCGCTCGCCGAGCATCGCGAGCGTGCGCTGATACGGACGCATCGCACCGCTCGGCGGCGCGATCACGACGGTTCCCTCGCCCAAGATGACGTCGCCGGTAAAGAGCGCCCCTTCGGCCGGTTCGTAGAACGCAACGTGATCGAACGTATGCCCCGGCGCATCGACGACGTCGAGCGCAAGATCGCGAATGCGCAGCGTGCCGTCGAGCGCGAAGGCTTCGTCGTGCGGCACGGTCGATGCCGGATGCGCGTAGATTCGAGCGCCCGTAGCCCGCGCGAGCGGTGCAGCCGCCGGCGCGTGATCCGGATGTCCGTGCGTCAACGCGATCGCCGTTACGCGCAAACCGCGCTCGCGTGCCGCCGCGAGCAACGCTTCCAGATGTCGCTCGATGACCGGCCCCGGATCGATCACGAGAGCTTCTCCGCCGCCCGCATCGATCAGGTACGAGTTCGTGCCGCTGAGCGTCATCGCCGACGGATTCGGCGCGCGGACGAGTTGAATCCGGCTCACCAGCGGTTCTCAAGGGCGGCCGGCATGGTAAATCCGTTAGCCGGAGAGTCGCTGGGCATGATCGTCAAAATCGGTTTCCTCCGAGCGAACGCGATCGCTTCATCGACGGTAGCGAAGGGCGACAATCGCTCCAGATGTTTGATGGTCGGATAGACCAAATAGAGCGCGCCGTCCCGCGAACGCTCGAGCGCGCGCTGCGGCGAGATCCACACGCCGTCGTGCGTTTCGACCGCGTCCGCCCGTGCCGCTTGATCGAGCGGAGCCGATGCGATGAAGAAGTGCGTGTCGTAGCGTCGCGGCTCGCTCGGCGGCGTGATCCAATGCGAAAACAGCGAGAGCGCGCCGGCATCGTGCAAACGTACGCCGGCCTCTTCGTGCAACTCGCGCAGCGCGGCTCGGACGAGCGCCGTCGCATCGTCCTCGCCGACCGGCGAGCAATCGGTTGGAAGCTCGTGAGGAACCGCCGCTCGAAATTGCGCCGCGACGCCGGCAACCGTGCGATCGGCCGCCGCGTCGTAATCGTTCGCTTCGACGGTGCCGCCCGGAAAGACGTATGCGTCGGGCACGAACGTGCTGCGCGCGCTACGCCGCAGCAGGAACACCTCGATGCCGCCGGCGGCGCCCGGTCGAACGAGCATGACGGTGGCGGCGAGTCGTACGGAACGAATGGAACCTCCGGGGGCGTGGCGGCGTTGCGGAGTATATGAACTCGCGAGTTATCGCCGCCGCCGCAAGCGTCCTGTTGCTCATCGCGACCCCGGCCATCGCCCAAACCACCCCGTCGCCGTCGCCGAGCCCGACGGCCTCACCCTCCGGCTGGCCCGCCATCCCCGCCAACATCGGGAGTATCGTGCAGGGCATCGTGCAGCGACTCGCCGGGGACGCGACCGCCGGTTACGGCGTCGATCCGAACCACGTCCGCGGCGTGGTGACGTTCTTCCAGCGCTTCAATCTCCAAGTGCGGATGCCGCTCAATCAGTATCGCAACATCCATCTGCACCAAGGAACGATCATCAATCCGCGCGGCACGACGCTGCAATCCGGGCAAGTCGTCGACGTGCAAGGCCACCCGAATCCCGACGGCACCCTCGAAGCCGACGTCATCACGCTCGTCCACTAATCGCGAATCGCGGCGCGCGCGATCGGGGTGACGGGAGAGCACACGACCCGTATGGGGGGCGTGCAGCTTTTCCGACCTGGCCAGGATGGCCACTTCCGAACTTGTTCTGTCGGAAAAGTGCTCGAGCTAAAAAATTTCAGGATGAAATTTTTTGGCGTCCCCCCATACGGGTTGTGTGCTCTCCCGTCACCCCGATCCCGGCCTTAAGTTCCACCTACATCCAAAGTCCACGAACCTCCGTTCTGTTCACGTAAGCTCGGTCGAACCGCTCGATGTCGAGTGTGGCGACCCAAGAACGAAAGGTTTGTGGAATTATATGAAATCTCGATTGATGAAGGCGTTGGCCTTCGCGGGCGTTATGGGTCTCTCGGCCGTTCCGGCCTTGGCCTCGATGATGCCGAACGTGACGGATGCGCCGTCGCGTTTCTCCGGCCCGGGCGTGTATACCGGAGCACCCGCGCTCCCCGTTACGCTCTCGATGGTGATCGCGGGCGGCGGCCCGGCCCACTTCAGCACGCTGACGCTGGTTCATACGCTGGCCGGCGCTAAGACGGGTGCCGAAGTTGCCTCGCTCACCAAGAAGTTCGGTTCGGCCAAGGTCGGCAATTTCGTGAAAGTGTTCGACTTCGTGGTTGCGGATACGCTCAAGATCGTGACCGCGAAGCACATCGCGCTTCCGGCCAAGCCGAGCCCGAATCCCAAGAACGGCAAAGCTCTTGCAGCGGCGCTGTGGGGTGCGGGGCAGACCGGCGACGGATTCAACGTCGAAGTGATGCTCGATCGCGCCGTTTCGCATCCGATTCACGACCAAGTGATGAAAGACATCGATGCGAAGTACGGCCTCGCGGCTGACGCCGATTACCACGCCGTGCTGAACCAGGCCATGCACGACCTGGCCTCGGTGTACGGGTTCCAGAAGTCCGGCTCGATGTAGCGACGGCTTCGCCGAAAGCAAAAGGGCTGCGCAATCGCGCAGCCCTTTTTTTGTTTGCCGTTCGCCGGGCCGCAGTCTCTCGCTACGCGCGCCGACGCCCTCCGATATAGGAGAACAGGATGATAACAAACTCATCGCCCCGCGCCAAGGGCCGCCAGAGAAAAAATTGCATAGCAGAGGGCGAGCGACCAGTTGATCGCGTGGGAGGTCCAGCAGTACAGGCATGGCATGCGCGTTACGAAGAGCAGCGAGTATCCGAGAACGGAGGAGACCGCCGCGGCGAAGGCGCAAATAGTGAGCAGGGTTAGTATCTCCCAGGGGCGATCGGCGAACCAGACGGCGACGCCGAACGCGGGATAGTATACGGCACCCAAGAGGGCGTTCGGTATGCGGCCGAGGAGGCGCGCTCGCGGGGTCTGGACGACGCTGGGCTCCCGCAGTTCGCCGCGGCCGGCCTTTACGGACTTCCTTAGCATGAAAAGCGCAGCGTAGAGACCAACACCGCACAACACCGTGATCACTAGCCGGAGCTCCACCCTATTTCCCCGCTGAAGCGTTTACTGCGGCGCTTCGCTGCATTGGCGATCCTCTTGGTCTCCTTTACGCTGGCGGCGCTGGTCATTCGCTTTCAGCCCGAGGTGGACTATTTCATCCGAACCGTCGGGCCGGCCGCATACCCGCTCGCGGTGGCGATCTTTGCGGTGGTGGCTGCGGCGCCGTTCTCGGTAACCGATGCGCTAGCGGTGATGAACGGGGCGATTTTCGGACCCTTCTACGGGTCGATCGTCAACGCGATCGGGCTGGTGCTGGCCGCTCTGCTGGGCTACTGGATCAACCGCCGCGCGTCGCACATGATGGAGATCGACTCCTACCTCAAACGGCTCCCCCACTGGGTAAAACGATTTCCGGTCGGCTCCCCGGCGTTTTTGCTTGCGGTGCGAATCATTCCCGGCTTCGGTGGTACCGTGGCTACCGCGAGCGCGGCGACCTTTCGGGTGCCGATCTGGGTGCACGTGTGGACGATGTGCGCGATCGCGATTCCCATTTGCACGCTGCTCGCGATCTTCGGCGACCGCGTAACCGTCGTCGTTCACGGATACGAAACGCGGGCGCACATCTACTGGGAGCACCATCATCCGCACTTTCACTTCCATCGCCTGCCGAAGGTAACCGCGACACCGTGAGTTTCGAACTGATCGATTCGCAAGACCGCCTGGAGGCCTTAGCCCATCGCGTGCGCGGCGCGCAACGCGTCGCGTTGGATACCGAGTTCCACACCGAACGCACGTACTCGCCGCGGTTGATGGTGGTGCAACTCGCGTTTGACGACGGCGAAGCGATCGTCGATCCCTTGGCGATCGGCGACCTTTCGCCGCTATTGGCGGCTCTGGATGAAACGCTGGTTATCGGCCACGCGCTTTCGTCGGATCTCAAGATTTTTGCGGAGCGCTTCGATAGCGTTCCGTCGAGGGTCTTCGATACGCAGGTTGCGGCCGCGTTCTTAGGCTTTGGAATGCAAATTTCGCTGGCGGATCTCGTGCGCGATCTGCGCGGAGTGCGCTTGGCGAAATCGCAGACGGTAAGCGACTGGTCGACGCGTCCGCTTTCGGAGCGGCAGATCGAGTATCTCGTGGATGACGTGGTGCATCTGCTGCCGATGTACGACACCCTCGTGGAGCGCTTGCAGGCGCAGGGCCGCTACGAGTGGGCGCTGGAGGAAAGCGAGGCGCTGGGCGGGATCGAGCGCTATCGTGCCGACGAGCGCCGCGCGTATCTGCGGATTCCCGGTGCGATGCGGATGAATCGCCGCGAACTCGGCGTGCTCAGCGAGGTCGTCAAGCTGCGCGACGCGCTGGCCCGCGAGCGCGACCTGCCGCTCAAGTACATCATGGCCGAAGATATCGTGGCCGGGATCGCGACGCTGCGGCCCAAGCGGGTTGAGGATTTGGCGCAGCTGCGCCGGCTCGAAGCAGGCGTGCGCCGCCAATTCGGGCAGGCGATCGTCGAGGCCGTGGCACGAGGTGAAGCCCTGCCGGAGGACGCGCTGCCGCAGCGCCCCCAGCGACCGCTGGGAACGTCGCGCGACACGGTGGCGGCGGTGATGGGCGTGCTGATCGGCGAAATCGCGCGCACGCACGAACTGCCGCCCAGCCTCTTGGTTCCGCGGGCCTCGCTCGAACGCGTCGCGCGCGAAGTCCCGGGCGATCGCGCAGCTTTGGAAGCGGCGCTCGGGGTTTCGAGCTGGCGCGCCGGCCTCGTGGTCGATCCGCTGTGGCGACTTTTGTCGGGCGAGTTACATTTGGAAATCGAAGGCTACGCGGCAGGCGATCCCAAAATACTTCTATCGCCATGAATCAGCACGCAAATAGCTTCAACGCCGCCGATACGCTCCGCGTCGGCGAGCGCTCCTACACGTACTATCGGCTCGATGCGATCGAGCGCGCGGGGCTGACGAAGCTCGCGCGATTGCCGTTCTCGCTCAAGATTCTGCTCGAGAATCTTCTGCGATTTGAAGACGGCCGCTCGGTGAGTAAGAGCGATATCGAGGCGCTTGCGACGTGGAATCCGCGCCAGACGCCGGATCGCGAGATCGCGTTCCGCCCGGCACGCGTGCTGTTACAAGATTTTACCGGCGTACCGTGCGTCGTCGATCTCGCCGCGATGCGCGACGCGATGGCCGCGATGAACGGCGATCCGAAAGCGATCAATCCGCTGCAGCCCGTCGAACTCGTGATCGATCATTCGGTGCAGATCGATTACTTCGGTTCGAACGACGCCTTCGTTAAGAACGCGGATCTCGAATTCGAACGCAATCAAGAGCGTTACGCGTTTCTCAAATGGGGCCAGTCCGCGCTCTCGAATTTCCGCGCGGTTCCACCCGATACCGGCATCGTGCACCAAGTCAACATCGAGTATCTCGCGCGCGTCATTTTTGGCGCGGGCGGCGCCGGTGCCGGCGTCGATACGCAGGGTAGCGTTGCCTACCCCGATACGGCGGTCGGGACCGATTCACACACGACGATGGTCAACGGCCTGGGCGTGCTGGCGTGGGGCGTCGGCGGCATCGAGGCCGAAGCGGCGATGCTCGGCCAACCGGTAACGATGTTGATTCCGGAAGTGGTCGGATTCCGTTTTGACGGCAAATTGCCCGAAGGCGTTACGGCGACCGATCTCGTGCTGACCGTCACCGAAATGCTGCGCAAGAAAAAAGTCGTCGGAAAATTCGTCGAGTTCTTCGGCAAGGGGCTCTCGGCGCTTCCGGTTGCGGACCGCACCACGATCGGAAACATGTCGCCCGAGTTCGGTTCGACCGTCGGCATCTTTCCGATCGACGACCGTACGCTCGAGTATTTGCGTCTGACGGGGCGCTCGGCGGAGCATATCGCCTTAGTCGAGGCGTACGCGAAAGCGCAGGGCCTTTTCCGCACCGACGATACGCCCGATCCCGAGTACAGCGACGTTCTGCATCTCGATCTCTCGACGGTCGAGCCGAACCTGGCCGGGCCGCGCAGGCCGCAGGATCGCGTGGCGCTCCGCGACGTGAAGACCTCGTTCGCGACTGCAATGAACGAATGGTCCGCCGCTCGCGATGGATCGAATACCGCGGTCGCGCGATTCGAAGGCGAAGGCGGCGGACAGACCGCCACCATCGCGCACACGGCCAAAGACGTTGCCGACGGTGCGGTGGTGATCGCCTCGATTACGTCGTGCACGAATACGTCGAACCCATCGGTCTTGATCGGCGCGGGATTGCTGGCGCGCAACGCGGTTGCCCGGGGATTGCAGTCGCAGCCGTGGGTCAAAACCTCGCTCGCACCGGGCTCGAAAGTCGTCAAGGATTATTTGGCCGAGGCCGGTCTGCAAGACCCGCTCGACGCGCTCGGCTTCAACATCGTCGGCTACGGCTGCACGACCTGCATCGGCAACTCGGGGCCGCTCCCGGTCGACGTTGCCGAGACCGTCGCCGAACAAGACCTCATCGTCGCGGCGGTGCTTTCGGGTAACCGCAATTTCGAAGGGCGCATCCATCCTCAGGTGCGCGCGAATTATCTTGCATCGCCGCCGTTGGTTGTGGCGTACGCGCTGGCGGGGCGCATGGATATCGACCTCACGACCGAACCGCTGGGCACCGACCGCGCCGGGCAGCCGGTGTATCTCAAGGATATCTGGCCGAGCAACGACGAGATTGCCGAAACGGTCGCGCGTTGCGTAACGGACGCGATGTTCAAGGCGCGCTATTCCGACGTTTTCGCGGGGGACGACAACTGGGCGAAACTCGACGTCGCCGCGAGCGAACGCTATGCGTGGGATCCCAAATCCGAGTACGTCAAGAAGCCGCCGTACTTCGAGAACATGCCAGCCGAGCCGGCCCCCGTGCGGGATATCAAAGGCGCGCGCGTGCTCGCGCTCTTGGGCGATTCGATTACCACCGACCACATTTCGCCGGCCGGCAATATCGCGAAATCGAGCCCGGCGGCGAAATACCTCATGGAGCACGGCGTCGAGCCGAAGGACTTCAATTCATACGGCGCGCGCCGCGGCAACCACGAAGTGATGATGCGCGGCACGTTTGCCAACGTGCGCTTACGCAACCGCCTCGTCCCTGGAGTCGAGGGCGGCGTGACGCGCTATCTGCCGGCCAACGAGCAGATGTCTATTTTCGACGCGGCGATGAAATATAAGGCGGACGGCACGCCGCTGGTCGTGTTGGCCGGCAAAGAGTACGGCAGCGGTTCGTCGCGCGACTGGGCCGCCAAGGGCACCAACCTGCTCGGCGTGCGCGCGGTGATCGCCGAGTCGTTCGAGCGGATCCATCGTAGCAACTTAATCGGCATGGGCGTACTGCCGCTCGAATACATCGACGGGGCCGACGCTTCGACGTACGCGCTCACCGGCGAGGAGATCTTCGAGATCACCGGCGTCGAGAAGGGCCTGAAGCCGCGCATGCACGTGGAGGTCAAAGCCACCGATCCGCAGAGCGGCCGAGGGCTGACGTTTAAAGCGCGTCTGCGCATCGATACGCCGGACGAGGCCGAATACTACCGGCACGGCGGGATCTTGCAGTACGTACTGCGCCAACTCCGCGACGCATGACCCTGGAGGATGCCGATCGCGAACGCCTAGACGTGCTGCACGCGCGTCTAGGCGAAGCGAACGCCATTTCGCTCGGCTATCCGGCGGCAAAAGACTTCGATTACGCGGCGCTGTCGCCGTTTCTCACCTTTCCGATCAATAACGTCGGCGACCCGTTTGCCGAGGCCACCTACCGCGTCGAGACGCGCGAATTCGAGCGCGAAGTGGTCGGATTCTTTGCCGAGCTCTATCGCGCACCCGCGGACGACTGGTGGGGCTACGTCACCAACGGCGGGACCGAGGGGAACCTCTACGGCCTGTATTTGGCGCGCGAGTTGCTCCCGAAGGGGATGGTGTACTACTCCGAGCAGACGCATTACAGCGTCGCGAAGAACTTGCACTTCCTAGGCATGCGGCACATTACGATCCGCTCGCAATCCA
>DAHUXY010000223.1 GCA_027315505.1 Vulcanimicrobiota bacterium
GCGCCGCGCGGGCGGGGTCGGCCGCTCCGGCGATCGCCGCGATCAGCGCGGCCATGGCCACGCCGGAGCCTCGCACCAACGGCAGGTTCTGCGCGGTGATGCCGCCGATCGCCGCGACGGGCAGGCGCGTCGCGTTCGCCACCTGCAACAGCCCGTCGATGCCGATCGGCGGCCCGGCATCGGCTTTCGAGGCCGTCGCGAACACCGCGCCAACCCCGAGGTAATCGATATCCATCGCGTCCGCTCGCTCGGCCTCCTCACGCGTACCACACGAGAGCCCGATCAACCGTTCGCGCAGCAGCGCGCGCACCGGCGCAATATCGAGAAAACCCGTATCGTCCGGCCCCAAATGCACGCCGTCGCAATCGAGAGCGACCGCCGCCTGCCAATCGTCGTTCACGATCAGGAGCGACTCGTGCCGCTCGGCGAGCTTGCGAATCGCGCGCACGTTTTCGTGAACGATGCCGGACTTGGCCCGGTACTGCACGACGCGAACGCCGTTTTCGTAGGCCGCCTGCGCGATCGCGACGACGTTACGCTCGCCTTCGTTGACGATCGCGTAGATGCCGCGCAAACACGCGGCGCGGCGTTCGCGCGTCACGCGCGCTTCCTCATGCGCAGATAAAGAACGACGTTCGCCACCAAATAGCCGGCGAACACCACCGTAACGAAGGCCGCGAGCAGCGGGCTGTGGCGCCGCAACGCGAGCGGAACGATCACGCCGAAGCAGAGGACGCCCGACATCGCAAGCGCGACGATGCGCGTGAACGGGATGAGCATCGGCGCGCTTACTCCCGGTCTGCGAGAAGCAGGTCGCCCAAGCGCAACAACTCGCCCTCGCTGCCGAAACGTATCTCGATGCGGCCGCCTTTACCGTTGCGAACCAGCGCGACGTGCGCGCTGAGGCGTTCGCGCAATCGCGATTCGAAATCGTGCTCTTCGGGCGAGAGCTCGCGCAACTTGGGGGCGGCCTTGGCGGCGAGCGGCGTGGTGACGGCGCCCGCGAGACGCTCGAGCGTTCGCACCGAAAGGCCTTCGTTGGCCGAGCGCTGCGCGAGCGCGAGCCGTTGCGATTCGGGCGCAGCTAGCAGCGCGCGCGCGTGGCCCGCGGTGATGGTGCCGTCCACGAGCATCGCCTTGATCGCATCGGGAAGCGCGAGTAAGCGCAACGCGTTTGCGATTGCGGGGCGGCTCTTACCTAAGCGCTTCGCCACGTCGTCTTGCGTGAATGCGTACTCTTCGATTAAGTGCGCGAAGCCCGCAGCTTCTTCTAACGGATTGAGGTTTTCGCGCTGCAGATTCTCGACGATGGCGACTTCCAGCGAATCGCGGTCGTCGCTCTCGCGTAGAATCGCCGGAACCGTCGCCTTGCGTAGCGCGGCGCAGGCGCGCCAGCGGCGCTCGCCCGCAATTAATTCGTAGGTGTCGCCGCGCCTGCGCACCAAAATCGGCACGAGGACGCCGTACTCGCCGATCGACGCCTGGAGATCTGCGAGCGCTTGCGGATCGAACGTTTTGCGCGGCTGAAACGGGTTGGGCGTGATGTGGCCGACGGGAATTTCACGCACGGCATTGTGCGCTTCCGCCGGGGTCGCCGTCGTCGGAACCGGAGCGTCTCCGAGCAACGCGCCCAGGCCGCGTCCGAGGCCGCGTTTTTGCGGTTGCGCGCTCATGCGTGCGCTCCGACCGACGCCGTCAGTTCCTTGGCAAGCGAAAGGTACGCCTGTGCTCCGCGGCTCTTCACGTCGAACAAGATCACGGGTTTGCCGAACGACGGCGCTTCGGAGAGGCGGATGTTGCGCGGGATTTGGGTTTTAAACATCTGCTGCGGGAAGTAACGCTCGAGTTCGTCGAGCACTTCCATCGCCAAGCGCGTGCGTCCGTCGAACATCGTTACCAAAACGCCGCTCACGTGCAACGTCGGGTTGAGCGCCTCGCGCACGCGGTGCACCACTTTGGTGAGCTGCGAGAGGCCTTCGAGCGCGTAGAATTCGGCCTGCACCGGAATGACGATTTCTTCTGCGGCCGTCAAAGCGTTTACGGTAAGCAGCCCGAGCGACGGCGGGCAATCGATCAAGACGAAATCGTAACGCGGTGCCACCGGCAGCAGCGCCTGCCGCAGGCGCGTTTCGCGCGAGAGAGCCGAGACCAATTCGATCTCCGCACCGGCGAGATTGATCGTCGCGGGAACGAGCATGAGCCGGTCGATTTCGGTGCGCAGCATCACCTCGTCGATCGACGCCTCTTGCATGAGAACGTCGTAAATATCGCGTTTCACCGAAGGCTTGTCGATGCCGAAGCCGGTCGTCGTGTTCCCTTGCGGGTCGCAATCGACGACCAAAACGCGCTGGCCTTGAACGGCAAGTGCGGCGCCAAGATTCACGGCCGTCGTACTCTTGCCGACGCCGCCTTTCTGGTTGACCAAGGCGATAATCCGACTCAAAGAAAAACCCGCTGTTTCACGTGAAACAAACTCCTTAGCTACTCGTCGTTCCCGAGCGGGCCACGTGTTGATCGAGCAACGCCAGGAGGGTCTGGCGGTCGTTACGCTCCGGTTCGTCCGTGACCTGCTCGAAGAGCCAGCGCAGAATATCGCCGACGCGGGCGTCGCCGCGATAGCCGGCATCGACGATTCCCGCGCGCTGCAAAGCCTCTATCACGTCCTGGCCGCCCACCCGCAAGTCCGCAATCGAAAAAGCGGGTTTGCGCTCCACCTCGGCCCAGACGCGCGCTTCGAATCGCTCGTTGCTGTCGTCGCGTTTCGGTAAGCCGGATCCCACGATGTCGGCGTGGCGGAGCGCGAACTGGCGCGCCAGATGCGTGACGCCGATCCGGCGGATAAAGCGCCGGATCGCGGCGTCCGTAAGCGCCGGATCCTGGCCGTACATATGTTGCCGCACCAAATGCTCCACCGTATGCACCGTCTCGTTAGGAAAGCGAAGCCGCAGGAGCATGTCGCGGGCCAGCTCTGCTCCCACCTGCTCGTGCCGGTAGAAGTGCGGCCCTTCTTTAGTACGGGGTTTGCCGACGTCGTGCAGCAGCGCCGCGAGACGCAAGAGGGCGTCGCCGGGCGGGGTCGCATCGAGCGAGGCCATGCCGTGGAACCACACATCGTACGCGTGCCATTCATTCTGCTCGACGCCGACGCCCTCGAGTAGCTCGGGCCAGATGTATGCCAGAATCCCGGTGCGACGAAGGATTTCGAATGCGATCGAGGGCTTGGGAGCCAGGGCGAGCACCTTGTTGAGCTCCTCGGCGACCCGTTCGGCGGAGATCGTGGCCGCCAGCGGCGCGGCGAGCCGCATGGCTCGATCCGCCGGGTCGC
>DAHUXY010000232.1 GCA_027315505.1 Vulcanimicrobiota bacterium
TGCGAGCGCCACGGCGCAAGCCGACCTGAGCCATATCTATCTAACGCGCGTGCTGCCGAACGACGTCAAGCACACCTACGAAATCAATCTCTATCAAGCGTTGCAGGGAAATAACGAAAAATTTAACGCGCCGCTTCAGCAAGGCGACATCGTGTACGTCCCGCAGGAGAAAAAAGCCGGGGGCGTATTGTGGGGATCCTTACTCATTCTGCGCCGCATCCTGCTGGGGTACTGAGGACGATGGTCGAAGTATCGAATTTCAGCTACGAACCACGCGCGACGACGCGTCGATACGAGCTTGGCGATCTCGGACGTATCGTGCACCGGCGGCGACGCGCCATGCTTGCAACCTTTGGAACGATCGTCGCGATAACGTTGCTGGTAACGCTCTTTGCGCCGAGGTCCTACGTAACGACGGTCAAGGTGATCACGGGCAATCCCGCGGGCCCCGCGATGCACTCGTCGTCGGACGCTTCGAGCGACTTGCCGATACTCAACGCCTTGTTGACCGCTGCCGTGGGGCAGAATACGCAGACCTACGCCGCGCTCTTCCAGCAGATCCCGGTCGCGCAGCAGGTTGTCGATTCGCTCCATCTCCCCATATCCGCAGCGGGCTTGCTTTCGCACGTCAGCGTAACTCCCGAGACGAACACGTCGCTTCTCGATCTTTCGGTGAGTTGGAGCGATCCACAAGGATCGGCCGACATCGCGAACGCCTTCGCGCAAGCCGTTATGGACCGGGAGCGCCAGCTGGTCGGCGCTCAAGCGAAATCCGCGATGGCATTTTTGGCCAAGGAGCTGATGAAAGAACGCGCCAGCGTTCGTACGTCGGCAGGACGTTTGGCTGCGTTCGAAGCGGCGCATAGTTTGGCGGACGTTAACACGCAGACGCAGAGCCTTCTCGCGCAGGTCGCCGCCATCGATACGAAAATGGGTGAGACGAAGCTTGCCGGCCGGCAGGCCGAGGCACAATTAGCTGCGGCGCAAGCGCAACTGGCCTCCGTTCCGGCGACGGTGCCCGGCGCGCGCCAATTCGAGCAGTTTCCCGGAACGCAAGCCTTGCAGACGCAACTGGCGCAAGTGCGGGAGCAGGTTCGCGATGACTTGCAGCGCCTCACCGCAAAACATCCGGCCGTGATCGCGCTCAAGGGTCAAGCGCGGGCGCTCAAGCAGCAAATCGCCTCGCAGCAGGGGCAGGAACTCGCGGGCACAACCTACGTCCCCAACCCCGTCTATCAACAGTTGCAGCAAGAGATCGCGCAACAGCAGGTACTCATGCAATCGGCCGACGCGAGCCTGACGACTTTGCAGCATCAGCAGCAAGCGCTCGCACCGCAGGTGCATGCGCTACCGCTCGAAACCATGCAATACGCCGAGCTGAGCCGGTCGGCTACGTCATCCGTAGCCGTCCTGACCGCGCTGCAACAGCGTTACGACGAGGCGAAGATTGCGGCCTCGACCTCGCTTAGCGACGTGATGGTGACGCAGCCCGCGAGCGCCTCGCTCTACGTGGTTCGCCCGGACACCGCATTAGGGGCGATCCTGGGGCTGGTCGCGGCGATTATCGCGAGTCTTAGCGTCGCGTTCGTCGCCGACGCCGTCGATCGCCGCGTGAAGGATCCAGGCGACGTGGAGCGGGTGGTCGGCCTGCCGCTGGTTGCAGATATTCCCGACGTCGTCAGCGGCGACGCGAGCATGATGAGGCAGATTGCGGCGTCGTCATTCTTGCGGCTCGCTTCGACCCTCCATTTTGCGCACGATCGTCCCGGAATCATCGCGATTACAAGCTCGGGCAGATCGGAGGGCAAATCCACCGTCGCCCTCAACCTCGGGCTCGCGTTTGCCGAACTCGGCGCTCGGACGATCGTCATCGATGCCGGGCATATCGCTTACGAGCATGCGGCGCAGCGTTATGCGCACGGGAAGCAGGGTTTTTTCGACGCCCTCCGCGACCCGTCGATAACCCTTGAAAACGTCGAATCCACTAGAAGTCCTCTGCTCGACGTGATGGCGCCGGGGCAGATGCCCGGGCCCATGCTGCAACATTTGAGCGGAAGCGGAGTCGCCTCAACGATGGAAGTCCTTCGAAAACGATATACCTATGTGATCGTCGACGCCCCCGCACTTTCGTGCGGCGTCGAGACCGATCTCATCCTGCGACACGCGGATCAAACATTGCTGGTTCTCCGGGACGGGGTCTCCGATCTCACCGCCGCTCGGCGAATGGTCGCGGAGACGAAGGCCGTCGGCGTCGCGTCGTTTCACGGCGCGGTCCTCAACGGAACGCCCACGGTGGACTGGGATTTGCGCCGGCATGCCGACAAGTTTCGTGCATCGCTGAGGGTAGCGCTGAACGATGTGGCCCCGCAGAGCGGCAGCGTCCAGGGTGCTAAATAGGCGCCTGGTGCGAGCATTATTGATCGAGCCGCAGCGCATCTTCGTCCCGGCGCTGTGGGCTATATTGGAGCGGGGTGGCTTAGAGGTGAAGCGCTGCATTCCGGAGCCGGATTTGCGGGTGCTTATCGAAGTGCAACCCCAGTTTATCTTCTTTGACATCGACTTCGTCAACGGCGATCCGATGCAGATCATTCAGATGATGCGCATGTCGCTGCCCTTGGCCGCGATCTGTCTCTACACGTCTACGGAGAGACCTTTGCGGTGGCACGCCGCCTGGTGCAGGGCAGTTGGGCAAACCGCAGGGGTGACCGGCATCATCTCCAAGTCCGCACCGGAGGCCGAAATGCTGGAAGCGCTCGGCGCGCTCATTCGCAACGGTACGTACTCCGACTGGCGCACGGTTCCGTGGATTCGCGAAGCGGGCTGGGACCGCTCGCTGCCGCCATAGTGTCGATCTCCGCCTTGCCGAAAGAAGATACACCACATGCCGACTATAGCCGGTACATGCTAATCGTTATTGCCTCGCACTTCCGCGGTCCCCGTGGATGAAGGAGCCGCAAGATCGCTGTAGCGTAGGGCTCTCGTTGCTCCCTCTCCCGGTGTTTGTCTACCACCCTAAAACGCTTGCGATTCTCGACGTGAATGCGGCCGCGGTCGAACGGTACGGCTACACCTTCGAGCAGTTTTCGTCCATGTCGCTGCACGACGTGAGGCCGCCGGGCGAACGGAGGCGGCATCGCCGCGGCCTGCCCCGCGGACCGTTGCAGCATCACACCGCGCATGGCCAGACGCTCCTCGTGGAGACGATCGTTACGGAGGCGTCGCACGCCGGGCGCCGCGCCGGCGCGATGATCGTTGTCGACGTAAGCGAACGCTCGCGCCTAGAAGCGCTTTTGGAAGAAGCGGAGTGCGCCCTGCGTGAAGCCGAGGCGCGTCTTCGCGACCTCGAAGGCAAAGACGCCCGGCCGCGAACGGGCCGGGCGGCGATGGAACGACGGGTCGACGCCCTGTTGGCGGAGCGCGGGGAGGACGTCTTCGTTCTGTTCGTTCTTCTCGACGGGCTCGACATCGTTTCGGATACGATCGGTTATTCGGTGAGCGATCGGCTGGTAGAAGAAGCGGAAGGCTTATTGCGCGACGTGGCCGGCGAACGCATGGCGGTCGGCGAATGGAGATACGGCCAGTTTGTGGTGAGCGGGTGCGCTACCGCGCACGACGTTGACGATGTGGTCGCCCGGGTGGAGAGCGCGCTGCGCGCACCGATGCAGCATCATTATCGAAACAAGCATGTCGGAATCCGCATCGGCGTGGCCTCGCCGGCAGCCGGTAGCCAAGCCGAGGATCTCATTCGCCAGGCCTCGCTCGCGGCGCATCATGGGGCGGGAAACGGGAGCGTCGTCGGCCGCTTCGAACCGGGCATGGAAGCGGGCTTGCGTTCGCGGCTCGCGCTGGAACACGCCCTCCATCTCGGCATCGAAGGCGGGGAGTTGGGCTTTTACGTTCAGCCGATCGTCGACGCGCACACGGAGCGCGTCATATCGGCGGAGGTACTCGTTCGTTGGAACACCCCAACGCACGGGGTGCTCACTCCGGCGTCGTTTATCGAGATGGCAGAAACAACCGGCTTGATCGTTCCAATAGGCGAATACGTCCTCAACGAGACCTGCGCGCTGGCCAAGGAATGCGAGCGTCTGCATATCGACGTACCGATCGCGATGAACGTCTCAGCCAGGGAACTCACGAGCAAGACGTTTTTGTCCGACGTTCGGAACACGATGGCGCATCATGCGGTCCAGCCATCCCAGCTGATTTTCGAGCTTACGGAGAGCGCGTTGATGTCGGACGTTCCGGCGGCGTCGAAAATGCTGAGCGACCTGCGCGATACGGGCTTGCGTATCGCCATCGACGACTTCGGGACGGGGTATAGTTCCCTGAGCCGCTTGAAGCACATCGACTTCGATATTCTCAAGATCGATTGTTCGTTCGTTCAAGACTATGCGCGGAGCGCGATGGACAGGGCGATCGTGGAGAGTGCTACGGCGTTGGGCAAGAACGTCGGCCTCGAGGTCGTAGCGGAAGGAGTGGAGACGGTCGAACAAGCCGACGCTCTGCGTGCGGCCGGCGTAACGGCTATGCAAGGGTTCTACTTCGCGCGCCCGATGCCGCGCGCAGAGTTTCTGCGAAGCTTCGATACCACGCGCGACATTGCCTAACAGGGGAGAGCAGCGAGACGCGCGAGCGCTTCGTGGGCATATGCACGTTGGGCGGCGAACGGCGCATCGCGCTCCGTCGCTCGTAGCCGCGCGGCCAGCGCCGCGCGCTCCGAGCACGCGTTCGGGACGGGCGCCCGGCCGTCGGGCGGAGTACCCACCGTGGCCGGCTTCGCAACATAGGGAAACGGCGCCGGCGACGCCACAGGCGCGAGATTCGGCGGCGGGACGATGAGCGGGCGCGTACTGATGCGATACTCCAGGGTCGCTATCTGCATTTGGATGTCGCGCCGCTGCGACGGAGTGATCGAAGGGTTGCTGAGTTCGTTCTGCAGTTGCACGATCTGCTGACGGTCGAGCGTCGACTGCGGCAGGGTCTGCGCCGACGCGCCAGGCCCGAGGACCTCGAAGCAGAGGAGCGCCAAGACGGTGACGATCGGCGCGCGCGGTAGAGCGTGAAGCATCTACGAGCCTAGAGCGGGGATGCGTTCGGCGCGGTTGCGCTGGGCGTGCGCCGGGTGCAGGCAACAACTAAATTATTAGTTGACGAACGCGACCCCGGGTGTTATGCTGCAACTAAAGAAATAGTTGTTTTTTTGTCGAGGGCACCTGTGGCGCGAAAGAAATCAACGGTCCTGACCGACGCGGAATTGCGCGTCATGGAAGTCCTGTGGACGCAAGGGCGAGCATCGGTCGCGGAGGTTACCGATGCGATCCATCCCGCGATTGCGTACACGACCGTACTCACCACGTTACGCATTCTGGAGAAGAAGGGGCACGTGCGCCACGAGGCCGCGGGCCGCGCCTTTCTGTACTCGCCTGCGATCGAGCGTGAAGCCGCGGCGCAGTCGGCGCTCTCGGGCGTCGTCGCCAAATTTTTCGGAAACAATAGTGGGGCTTTAGCGCTACGTTTAATCGAGAGCGAACGGCCGTCGGATGAGGAGTTGGCGCGCCTACGCTCGTTAATCGAGCGTTACGAGGAGCAACCATGAACGCATTCTTGCAGGCGTACGAGGCTGCGGCCCGATTCGGCGCGGCGCTGGCGATCGATAGCCTCTGGCAGGGCGCCGCCATCGCGGCGTTCACCTGGGGAGTCCTGCGGGTATTCGCCAAAGCCAATGCGAGCACGCGATATGCGGCGTGGCTCGTTGCGCTGATCGCGATGCTCGTGCTCCCCTTCGCCACCAGTTTTTCACACGATCTGGTACGCGCCGGCGCCGCCCACGGCAGCACGATCGTCCGCGGTCCATCATACCAGCGTACGGCCGTCACGCATGGCGCTTTGCAACTCGGCGATAGCACGCATGGCGCGGGTGCCGGCGCTCCGCTTGCGGTAACACGCGTCGCGTCACGGATTTCGATTCCGCTGCCGGAGCTCGCAGCTACCGCCATCTTTGCGGTTTGGGCCTTCGGTGCGCTGGCGCTGCTGATGCGGCTAGCGATGGCGCTGGTGCACCTGGAACGTCTCAAACGCGAGAGCATGCCCTTAGGCGTCGAGAAACGCGACGCGCTGCTTACCTGGCAAGAAGCTGCGAAAGGGGCGCGAGACGTGCGCATCTGCGTGTGCGACGATATCGACGTGCCGGTCGCCGTGGGACTCTTCGATGCGATGATTCTCCTGCCGTCGCACCTGGTGGCCGCTCTCGATCCGCAGGACCTCGATCGTGTCCTCGTGCACGAGCTCGCGCATCTGTTGCGGGCCGACGACTGGACGAACGGGCTGCAACGGCTCGCGTCGGCGCTGCTCTTTTTCAATCCGGCGATGTGGTTTCTCGCGCAACAGCTCGATATCGAACGCGAAGTCGCGTGCGACGATCGCGTCCTGGAACTGACCGGCGCCGTTCGGCCCTACGCGCTATGTTTGACCAGGCTGGCGGAGATGGCGGCGTGGCCGCATCGCCCGCTGGCCGCACCCGGCGTATTTATGACCCGCAAAAATATCTCGATTCGCGTCGAGCGATTGCTCACGGCCGGGCGCGCATTCGGTTCCTCGATCGCACCGGCGATCGTGGGTGCGGTTACGATCGGACTGACGCTCCTCGTACTGCTCCTGCGCACCGTTGCCCCGAGCTATGCCTACGATGGCGATGCGAATTCGGCGCTGCCGCAAGCGCATGCTCTCGCCATGCAAACCGCCAACCCTCACGCCGCTGCCCAGGCCACGGCCGGTCCAGCGGCGACGCATCATGCAACCCCGCAGCCGTCGCTCGGGCCGCCCTTACCTAAGGCCGCTCCCGCCCGTGCCGTAGCGCCGTCCATCAACGTCGTCGTGCCGCCCGTTCGCGTCGCGTCACCCATGGCCGGCCGTCAGGACATTGCCGGCATCGTCTCCGAGGTTACCACGGCGGCGCTGGCCTCGCTGAGGTATTCCGCGGGGAAGGCGACGAGAGGCGGGTGTACCGGATGCGATTATGCCCACTCGAACCACCCCGGAGCCGACTTTCACGGACAGGATTATACCGGAACCGACTTCTCGCACGCGCGGCTAGCGGGAGCCGACTTTAGCGATGCAAGCTTGATCGGCACCAATTTCGAAGGAGCCGATCTGCGCGACGTGTCGTTCGCCGGCGCGCGTCTGGACGGTTGCGATCTGCGCGGCGCCGACATCTCGGGAGCGCGCTTCGAAGGAGCGCATACGAATGGGTGCAGCATCGACGCTAAGGGCTTGGCCCCCCGCCAAGCGCGAGCCCTCCTCGCATCCTGTACGGGCTGCGATTTCTCCCGCGTCGATCTCGCCGGAATGGATTTGCGCAACCTGCACGTCATGGGCGCTTCATTAGCCTCGGCGGATCTTCGCAATGCCGACCTTTCGGGCGCGTCCCTGACCGGCGTCGATCTCGCGAATGCGCGGTTGACCGGCGCGCGCTTGGACGGCACGCATTTTATCGGCTGTAACTTCAACGGGGTCGATTTGCGCGGGGTAGATCTATCGAAAGCGTCGATCGTCGGAAGCTCGATGCGTAACGCCAACTTGCATCCGTAACATGTAACTCGCTCATCACAAAGGAGTTCCCTTATGAAGCATTTCGCGATGCTGCTCTGTTTGCTCGTGCTCGGAGCCGCCACCCCACACGCCTGCATCGGATGTAATTTCCAAGGCAGCGATCTCCATGGAGCCGATTTTCGCAACGCTCGGTACGTCGGTTCCAACTTCGAGCGCACCAATCTCCGCGATGCGCGGTTCGGCGGAGCGGAATTGGTGGGCTGCGACTTCCGGCACGCCGATCTGCGCGGGGCGGATCTTAGCACAGCCACATTGACGGGGTGCAATCTCTCCGGTGCGTTGCTCGGCGGCGCGCGCATTGACGGTATGAAGGCCATCGGCGCGCGTTTCGATGACGCACACGCCCGAGGCGTGCGGTTTCGCGATGTCAATTTGACCGGTGCGAGCTTCATGCGGGCAAACCTGACCGATGCGAACTTCGCCGGCGCCGTGGTGTGCTGGCAGAGCGATCGGTGGCGCGAGGCGAGCGATCGCGGTGACGACCGCATCGGTTGCATCGATCTCGCCGGCGCGCGGGTGCAGAGGGCGAATTTTCGCGGTGCATTGATCTGTTCGGGAGGGCGCGTCGCGACCGGACCGTCGTGCGTGCCGGTCGATGCGCGCACGCTACGGAGGTATTCGCGGTCGACATTGCAAGGGGCGATCCTGTAGTGCGGCGGACGGTCGCATACGCCATCCTCTTGGCCGCGGCATGCTTCGGGCGCGCGGCGGCCTCAAGCCTGGCCGTGCCGCTGGTCGCGCCGCCGCCGCCTCTCGATCCCCGATCATCCGCCGCATCGTGGCCGGCTACGTCGAGCGCGACGCTCGCCTGGGACGTGCAGCACGCTCGGAGCATGCGCGAGCCGACAACCGTCCACATGGTCACGGATGGCCGATACCTGTACGTCCGCTTCGACGCGACGCAGAGCGAGCCGATCGTCGCGACGCAGCGCACCGACGACGTGGGGCAAGGGGCCGACGACGAAGTGTGGGTCGATCTGTGGCCCGGGGGCGCGAACGGCTACTTTTACCAATTCGTCGCCACGCCGCTAGGCACGCATTATCAGTCGTCTTCGGAGAACTCCGCATATGCTCCGCGCTGGGAGTCGTACGGCCGGGAGCGCGCGGGCGGATACACGGTCGTAATGAAGATTCCGTTACGCATTATGCGCGGCGCCGGGGACCGGAACGGATGGCGCGCGCAGTTCGTACGCTACGTTCGCCAGGATGGTGACGAGGCGGTCTGGAGCTACGACGCAACGCAAACCTCGCCCGACGACTTGGCCCGGGCCGGCTCCTTGCTGCTTCCGGCGCTCGATGCCGGTCGCCCGAAACCGCGACTGGCGACGTACGTTCTGGCTTCGGCCGCCAGTTCACCGGCAGGCGGAGCGACCACACGCATGGGGGCGGATCTTTCGATTCCGGTTACCCCGACGTCGTCGTTGTATGCCACGTTTCACCCGGATTACTCGAACGTCGAGCTCGACCAGCAGTCGATTGCACCCTCCGCATTCGCTCGCTACTATGGCGAAGTACGGCCGTTTTTCACGCAGGGATCGAATAATTTTAATCCGTTTAGCTGCGACGCGTGTCCGGCGATTAGCGAGCTCTACACACCGGCTATTCCAACACCGCGCGACGGCTACGCGATGGAGGGCAAACAGGGCCCCATCGGATATACGTTCCTCGATGCGCGGGGTAGCGCCCGAAACGATCAGGTTGAGGCGATGACGTACAACACGCCCGATCTACGCTGGAACGTAGGATCGCAGCGCGTCGGCGTCGATCTGCCTGGACTGCATGACGTCGTTACGACCACCGGCGTAAGCTACTCGGATTTGCACCACGTATCCGCATATGCGGATTACGGTAGCGACACGGGGACGAACGTTCTGGACGGCAGCGACGCGCAGCGATACGACGCGGGCGGCGGCTGGTCTAGCTCCAACTTCGGGTTTTTTGCGAGCATGCGTAAAGTCGGCGCGTACTACAATCCCGTTGACGGATTCGTGCAACATCCCGGTATCGCCGGCTACGCGCTCTATAGCCAGAAAGTGTGGACGCCGGCCAACCGATCCGTCATCAAGGCGATCGGGTTGGGCGGGTTCCTGGATCGCTATCATGCCTCCGACGGGGCGATCGACCAGAGCGACAACACGTTGAATGTGGATATCTTAACGCGCTCGCTACTGGATCTGAACCTCACGACGGGCTCGGCCTATCTGCAAGTCAATAATATTGGGCCGATCGTCCCGATATCGCAGAACGGCATATCGTTCACCTATCACAGCGGGTCGCAGACGAACAATATAGGAAACTTCGGTCAGCACGGCGCGTCGGCTACTCCTACCACGGTCTCGTACAATACGGGCCGCTACGGAAGCGGGCGCCTCGACACGTGGCTGCGAAGCTCGACCCTTCGGCTTGGCATGCGGGGCACGTTGACGCTGGAGCTCGACGATACGGCGCAGCGCTTTGGAGCAGCTAACGATAACGTTCAATGGTTCGAGCGTGTGGGATACGCATACTTGCTGGGCGCGCATACGTCGATCGCCGTCGGCGTGCGGCGCGTGGTGGGTATGCCGCCCGTGCCGAACGGCGGCGGTAATTGCGAAGGCGTCTGCTCGAATCTCTCGTTTGCCTACCACACGCGCTTGCGACACGCCGAAGTGTATGTCGCTTACGGCAACCCGAACTCGCTCTCGACCATTCCGCAACTACTTTTTAAGATGATCTTCTATGCCGGGGCCGATAAGGGAACGTAGGCGAAGGTCTGCTTTGCGAGGCGCCGGCCGGTACTAACGTTCGAAGCGCGCGGTGAAATGCCGTAGCGGAGGCGCTTGCCACACCATGCGCAGCCCCCGGATCTGCGAGCGCTGCACGAAGATGTCTTCCACAATCTCGCAGACGTAGT
>DAHUXY010000241.1 GCA_027315505.1 Vulcanimicrobiota bacterium
GAGGCTCCTGGTATAGTGCCGAGGTTGTGGTCCACACCGGTCCGCGCTTCGTTGCGCGTGCCGGTAAAAAAATATAGGCAGTACGCCTGGGCCCGTTTACTAGCAACTCATCGAAAGACTAGGACGAGGATTATGAAGAACATCCTTGGCCGCAAGGTTGGGATGACGAGCGTCTTCACCGAAGATGGCCGGTACGTACCGGTTACGGTGATCGAAGCCGGTCCCTGCACGGTCGTGGAGCGTCGCACCAAAGAGAAGCATGGCTACGAAGCCGTCGCTTTGGGTTTTGGTGCGGTTAAAAAAGCTCGCGTCACCCGTGCCCTTGCCGGACATTTCAAGAAGCAAGGCGTCGAAGCCACGCGTTTCGTTCGCGAGTTCCGCGACGACATCGAGGGCGTCGAAGTCGGCCAAACCATCACCGTCTCCGGCTTCGAACCCGGCGATCGGGTCGACGTGGTCGGCATTTCCAAGGGCCACGGCTTCGCCGGCGGCATCAAGCGGCACAATTTCTCGGGCGGCGGCGCGAGCCACGGCTCGATGATTCACCGCCAGCCGGGCTCCAACGGCGACACCAACGCCGGGCGTACCGTTAAAGGTAGCCGCCGCCCCGGTCATTACGGCGTCGATCGCACGACCCACCAGAATCTGGAGATCGTGCGCGCCGATACCGAACGCAATCTTCTTCTCGTACGCGGTCCCGTTCCGGGGCCCAAGAATGCCCTGGTCGTCGTTCGCAAGAGCGTGAAGACCAAGAAGGGTGCGCAGGCGTAAACGATGCCGAATATTATCGACGCACAGGGTAACGTCGTTCGCGACGTGCAGACGCCCGCGATCTTCGAAGCCGATTACAGCGCAAAAGCGCATACGATCTTCCGCGCGGTCTACCGCGAGCTCGCGAACCCGCGCGCCGGCACCGCCTCCACCAAGAAGCGCGACGAAGTCGCCGGTGGTGGCCGCAAGCCGTGGAAACAGAAGGGCACCGGTCGCGCCCGCCAAGGTTCGAACCGTTCGCCGCAGTGGCGCCACGGCGGCGTGGTCTTCGGGCCTCAGCCGCGTTCCTACGTTTCGGATCTCAATAAGAAAGAGCGGCGTCTGGCGTTCGTAGCCGCGCTCTCGGATCGCTTCAAGAACGGCGCGATCACCGTGCTGGACGCGAGCGGGTTCAATCTCACGAAGACGGCCGAATTCGCCAAACTCATCTTCGGTGGCACGAAAGAAGCCAAGGTCGGGCCGAGCACGCTAGTCGTCGTCGGATACGACGAGCAGGCCGGCGACGCGATCGCCCGCGTAGCCGGGAACCTCAAAAAGGTCGCGGTCACGCACAGCGGCGCGCTCGATGTCAAAGACGTGCTTCGCTACGAGCGGATCATCTTCACCGCCGCGGCATACGACGTGCTCACCACCGCTTACGCCGCCAACGGGGAGGCCAAGTAATGGACGCGCGCGACGTCATCATCTCACCGCGGATCACCGAAAAGGCCATGGCCAACGCGCTGGGCCAGCAGTACACGTTCGTCGTGCATCCCGCGGCGACCAAGACGCAAATCCGCCATGCGATCGAAGAGATCTTCAGCGTGAACGTGCTCAAGATCAACACCGTGAACGTGCGTGGTAAAGCCCGTAGTTCGGCGCGTAAAGGCGTTCGCTCCAGCGGTAAAGCGAGCGACTTCAAGAAGGCGACCGTCACCCTAAAGCCGGGTCAAAAAATCGAACTCGGCGGCGTCAACTACTTCGAGCAATAAAACATGCCAGTAAAGAAATATCGTCCAACTAGCCCCGGCCGTCGCTTCATCACGACGATGGATTTCTCCGAGCTTTCGAAAGTGGCGCCGGAGCGTTCGCTCATCGAAGTCAGCAAGAAGCATTCGGGCCGCAACAACAACGGGCACATCACCGTTCGCCATAAGGGCGGCGGCACGCGCACGCAGTACCGCATCATCGATTTCAAACGCGGTAAGGACGGCATCCCGGCCAAAGTCGCCACCGTCGAATACGATCCGAATCGCTCGGCACGTATCGCGCTGGTGCACTACAAGGACGGCGAGAAGCGCTATATCCTGGCGCCGCTCGGCCTGAAGGTCGGCGACGTGATCGAATCCGGCCCGGCGGCGGATATCAAAGTCGGCAACTCGTTGCCGATCAAGAACATCCCGGTCGGTACGGTGATCCACAATATCGAGCTGCGCCCGGGTCAAGGCGGCAAGCTCGTTCGCTCGGCCGGCGTTTCGGCGCAGTTGATGGCGAAAGAAACCGAGTACTCGCAGGTGCGCATGCCCTCCGGCGAAGTGCGCAAGATTCACGTAAATTGCCGCGCCACCATCGGCCAGCTCGGAAACATCGAGCACGAGAACCAGGTCATCGGCAAAGCCGGTCGCTCGCGCCACCTCGGCAAGCGTCCGTCGGTTCGCGGTATCGCCATGAACCCGGTCGACCATCCGCACGGCGGTGGTGAAGCGCGCTCGACATCGGGCCGCCCGCCGACCACGCCGTGGGGCCAGATGACGATGGGTAAGAAGACGCGCCGCAACAAGCGCACTACCAAGATGATCGTTCGTAAGCGGAGTGCCAAGTAATGGGACGTAGCCTCAAAAAAGGTCCGTTCGTCGCGGACCACCTTCTGGCGAAGGTTGAAAAGCTCAACGAGACGCGCGAAAAGCGCGTCATCAAAACCTGGAGCCGCGCTTCGACGATCGTTCCGACGATGGTCGGGCATACGATCGGCGTCCATAACGGCAAAGCGCACGTTCCGGTGTACGTCACCGAAAACATGGTCGGGCACAAGCTCGGCGAGTTCGCCCCGACCCGCAATTTTCGCGGTCACGGCGGCGATAAGGCTGGGGTGAAGTAATGTCGGATCAAATGCAGCGCACCGAAGCGGTCGCGCACCTTCGCTTCGTGCGGATCGGCCCTCGGAAGTTGCGTCGCGTCGCCGATGCGATCCGCGGCTTGAACGTGCGCGAAGCGCTCGTTCTGCTCAAGTTCGCCGGCGTGTATGCATCCGAACCGCTCGAAAAGCTCGTGCGTAGTGCGGTTGCCAACGCCGGTAATAACCACGACATGAACACCGACGAACTGTACATCGCGCGGATCACCGTCGATGGCGGCCCGGGCGGGCGGTTCACCAAACGCTTGGATCCGCGTGCTCAAGGGCGAGCGTACTTCAAGCGCAAGCGCATGTCGCACGTTACGGTGGTCGTGAGCGAACAGGCTCCCACCAAGACGCGCAAACAGCGCCCGGGCGCATCGGTAACGGCCGCGCGCGTCACGCGCCGCGCGCCGGCAGCCGCGCGCACCACTACTGCCGGCTCTGTCGATAAGGCGTAAGGGTTAAGTAGGAAGCATTATGGGTCAGAAAATTCATCCCGTCGGCCTGCGTCTAGGCATCACGCGTACGTGGGATAGCCGCTGGTTCGAGAAAAAACATTACATCGATTGGCTGCACGAAGACGTCGCTATCCGGAAGTATTTCGGTAAGTGGATGCGTTCGGCTGCGATCAGCAAAATCGAGATCGAGCGGCGCGCCAACCAGGCGCGCGTCATCGTCAACACCGCCAAGCCCGGTATCATCATCGGCAAGCGCGGCGTGGGCATCGAAGATATCCGCAAGAGCCTCGAAAAGCTGACCGGCAAGAACATCCAGGTCAACGTCATGGAGATCAAGCACCCCGAACTCGATGCGCGCCTGGTCGGCCAGAATATCGTCGACCAGCTCGAGAAGCGCATCGCGTTCCGGCGAGCGATGAAGCAGGCGATCATGCGGACGATGAAGGCCGGCGCCCGCGGCGTCAAGGTGCAAGTCTCCGGCCGTCTCGGCGGCGCGGAAATCGCTCGCACCGAGCGCAACGCGGACGGCAAGGTGCCGCTGCATACCCTGCGCGCCGACATCGATTACGCGCACGTCGAGGCATTCACCACCTTCGGCCGCATCGGCGTCAAGGTGTGGATCTATCGCGGCGAAGTGCTGCCCGACCAGCCGCGCAACGAAGCGCGTCCGGACCGCGGCGGTGCCGATCGCCCCGGATTCCGCGATCGTCGCGACCGCGGCGGCCGTGGCCGTGGCCCCCGTCCGGCTGGAGCCGGGCCTGTGGCCGGCGGGCCGGCCGTAACGACCGCACCGCGTCCGGCCGTTTCGGCGGGCGAAGCACCTGCGGCCGAACCCACCTCGCCGGTGGCCGAACACGTCGCCCCGGTGGCCGAACACGCCGCCCCGGTGGCCGAACACGTCGCCCCGGTCGTCGAGCACGCCGCTCCGGCGATCGAGCACGCGGCGCCGGCTCCGGATGCTCCGCAATCCGAAGGGAGTGCGCAATAAATGTTGACCCCTAAACGCGTCAAGTGGCGCAAGCAGCAGCGCGGTCGTATGACCGGGCGCGCCCTTCGCGGGAGCACGCTCTCGTTCGGTGAGTACGGTCTGCAGGCGCTCGAGCCGTGCTGGATGACGAACCGTCAGATCGAAGCGGCCCGTATCGCCCTAACCCGTCACATCAAACGCGGCGGCAAAGTCTGGATCAAAGTGTTCCCGGATAAACCGGTCACGAAGAAGCCCGCCGAGGTCCGCATGGGCGCCGGTAAGGGTAACCCGGAGTTCTGGGTGGCCGTCGTGCGCCCGGGGCGCGTCCTGTTCGAACTCTCGGGCGTCACTCCCGACGTCGCCAAGGAAGCCCTACGGTTGGCCGCTTCGAAGCTGCCGATCGATACGAAGATCGTCTCGCGTGAGGAGGCGCAAGCATGAAGAAGAACGAGCTTGCGGAGCTGCGCGACCTAAGCGTCGCCGAACTGCAACAAAAGGCCCGCGAAGCCAAGTCGGAGTTGTTCAACCTGCGCTTTGCGTTGCGCACCGGACACCTCACGGATTTCAGTAAAATTCGCGAGATGCGCCGTACCTACGCACAGATTCAGACCGCAATTTCCGAGAAGCGGATCGCCGAGGAGCAGCATGGAGCAGCATAACGAAGTGCGCGTCGAGAGCCGGCGCGTTAAGCAAGGGCGCGTCGCGTCGAATAAAATGGACAAGACGATCGTGGTCGTCTCCGAAACGCGCGTTCCGCACGCTACGTACGGCAAGATCGTCCGCAAGTCGGCGCGCTTCAAGGCGCACGACGAAAACAACGAAGCCAACATTGGCGATTTGGTCCGGATCATGGAATGCAGGCCGCTATCGCGCGACAAGCGCTGGCGTCTGGTCGAAATCGTCGAGCGAGCGAAATAAGAAGCAATGATTCAACAAGAAACGCGACTCAAGGTCGCAGATAATTCAGGCGCCCGCGAGCTGCTCGTCATTCACGTGAGCGGCGGAAGCCGTCACGTCTACGCGCACGTCGGCGACGTGGTGGTCGGTACCGTGAAAAGTGCCATCCCCGGAGCTGCCGTCAAGAAGGGCCAAGTCGTCAAGGCCGTCATCGTGCGCACCTCGGCGCCGATTCGTCGCGCCGACGGCTCGGTCGTTCGCTGCGACGACAACGCCTGCGTCATTATCAAGGGCGACAAGGACAACTTGGACCCGCGCGGGACGCGCGTGTTCGGCCCGGTCATGCGCGAACTGCGCGATCGCGGCTTTCTCAAGATTGCCTCGCTCGCTCCGGAGGTGCTCTAAATGTCCGATAAATTGCATCTCGTCAAAGGCGACACCGTGATGATCCGTCGCGGCCGCGAGAAGGGCAAGCGCGGCGTTATCAAAGCGATCTTCCCGGCCGCCGGCAAGGCGACCGTCGAAGGCATGAATATCGTCAAGCGTCACACCAAGCAGGGCCAGCAGGGCGGAAACATGGGTAGCGCCCAGACCGGCGGCATCGTCGAGAAGGAAGCGGCGCTTCCACTCGGCGTGTTGCAGTACGTCTGCGAAAAGTGCCATCTGCCGACGCGCCTGCGTCGCGGACGCACGGCCGACGGCGTCTCTCATCGCATCTGCGCGAAATGCGGCGAGCCCGCACGCGACTCGGCGAAGGGAGCATAACCATGGCATTACGTCTGAAAGAAAAGTACGAAGGAACCGTTCGCAAGCAATTGCAGGAAACGTTCTCCTACGCCAATCCCCACCAGATCCCAAAATTGGAGAAGGTGGTGATCAACATGAGCGTCGGCGAGGCGATCGTCAATCCGAAGGCGCTCGATAGCGCGCTGGCGGAGCTCGTTGCGATCAGCGGCCAAAAGCCGGTCGTCGCGAAGGCGAAGAAATCGATTGCGGCGTTCAAGCTTCGCGAAGGCATGAACATCGGCGCGAAGGTTACCCTGCGCGGCGAGCGGATGTACGTTTTCCTCGACAAGCTCTTCAATATCGTGTTGCCGCGTATCCGCGACTTCCGCGGCTTGCCGGCGAAGTCGTTCGACGGGCGCGGCAATTACAACCTCGGCCTCAAAGAGCAGTTGGTCTTTCCGGAGATCAATTTCGATAAGGTCGATAAAGCCCGCGGTATGGACATCACGATCGTGACGACCGCGAAGTCCGACGAAGAAGCGGCGGAGTTTTTGTCAGCGATGGGGCTACCGCTCCAAAAGGGCTCGTCGTCGAGCTCGGGATTGAGAGGAAGATAAGCAATGGCTAAGACGAGCATGATCGTCAAGGCGAATCGTTCGCCGAAGTTTTCGGTGCGTGCACACCACCGTTGCAAGCTGTGCGGTCGCCCGCGCGGCTACCTGCGCAAATTCGCCATGTGCCGCATTTGTTTCCGCGAGAACGCGCACCGCGGTGTGGTTCCCGGCGTGACGAAGGCTTCGTGGTAAGGAGTTAACATGGCAGCCATTACCGATCCCATCGCCGATCTTCTCACCCGCATTCGCAACGCGAATACGGCCAACCATAAATTGGTCGATATTCCGGCGTCGCGAGTGAAACAGGCGATCGCCCAGATTCTCAAGGACGAAGGCTTTATCGAAGAGTTCGAGCGCGTGAACGAGGGCCCTCAAGGCACGATCCGCATTCAGCTCAAGTACGGTCCCGAAAAAGAGAAAGTCATCACCGGTCTGCGGCGCATCTCGCGCCCGGGCTTGCGAGTCTACACGGCCAAGACCGAGATTCCGCGCGTGCTCGGCGGATTGGGCTTGGTTATCATCTCGACGTCCCAGGGCATCATGTCCGGCAAACGAGCCAAAAAGCTCGGCGTCGGTGGCGAAGTCCTGGCGTACGTCTGGTAAGCGGACCGTGATTCGTAGTAAAGAGGAAGTTAAGTAATGTCGCGTATTGGAAAGTTACCGGTCGCGGTGCCGAGCGGCGTCGACGTCACCCTCAACGAGGGCGAAGTTCACGTGAAGGGCCCCAAAGGCGAACTGAGCCAGCATATTCTCGCACAGGTCGTCGACGTGAGACTCGAAGACGGCAAAGTGCTGATCGAGCGCAAAGGCGATGCGAAGCCGCATCGTTCCGCGCACGGTTTGACCCGCACGCTGATCGCCAACATGGTCGAGGGCGTAAGCAAGGGCTTCCGCAAGAGCCTGGAGATTCAGGGCGTCGGCTATCGTGCGGCCAAAGCCGGCGAAAAGTTGAACCTGACGCTGGGCTATTCGCATCCGGTCGTGTTCGAAGCGCCCACCGGCATCACGCTCTCGGTTGAGGGCACGAACAAGATTCACGTCGACGGCATCGACAAGCAGCAGGTCGGACAGATCGCTGCGAAGATTCGCGGATTGCGTCCCCCCGAGCCGTACAAAGGCAAGGGCATTCGCTATGAAGGCGAGACCATCCGCAAGAAACTCGGTAAGGCCGGGAAGGCAGGGAAGAAGTAATGGCGCGTATCTCTAAGGACGACGCGCGCCGCGCGCGCCACGTCCGTTTGCGCAAACGTCTAGCGG
>DAHUXY010000258.1 GCA_027315505.1 Vulcanimicrobiota bacterium
CGGTGATGGTGACGTTGGACCCGAGGAGTTGTTCGCCGAGACGGCCCGCGAAAAACGACGAACCTTCGTCGTAGGATTGGGCCGAGAAATGGGATGTCACGTAGGCGAGCAGTTCGCCGATCGCCGCGGGTTCCAAGATAACGGTCCACGCCCCGGGCTCGACGCTGCGCGGCGCGGCACTCGCGCGCGCTTTCTCGACGGCGCGACGGCCCAGCGCCGCCGCGTCGATGCGGCGCACGTCGGCGTGGTAGGACTCCGCAAACCCGGTGGAATCGGGGCCGGTCATCTTCACGTTTGCGGCCGCATCGGTGCCGTCGTACGACGCCAACGCTCCGGATGAGTTCGCGATCGTGATGCCGCGCGCGTCGTTCGAGAGATAGCCTGCGGCCCAGAATTCCGCCCGCTCCGACGCCTCGAAGAAGGCCGCGCAACCGCGCGCGCGTTCGTCGGCGCCGGCGCGCGCGGTAGCTTCGACGAAGCTGCCGCCGGGTGCTTCCGCGGGGCCGCCGCTCGGAAGGGCCGGTGTGTCGGGATCGGCGGGGGCGAAGGTGGCAAGGGCGATCGCGCGGGAGACGACGGCATCCAGTCCCGCTTCGTCCATGTCGTTTGTGGCGGCGACGCCCGTACGCCCGCCGACGATCGCACGCACCGAAACCGCTCGCTCGACGGCGGCAACGTTTTGATTGGAGATACCGCGCGCGAAGCGCGTGAGCGCGCTATCGTGCGCGGTGACCATCACTTCGGTTTGGTCGGCGCGCGAGCGAGCGAGTACCGCTCGCGCGATCGCTTCGCGCTCGCGCTTATCCACGGTATCCAACCCCGACGTTCACGCCGCGGAAACGCGCGGGTGAGGCGGCTTGCGTGGTGCGTCCGGTTTGCATGGGCTCGCCTTTGCCGCAGTTCGGTGTCCCCCATGCGAACCAGGATCGCTCGTCGCCGACGGCGTCGCAGGCGTTCCAAAACTGCGGCGTCATGCCCGCATACGTGGGATTTTTGAGCATCCGTCCTCGCTTACCGTTTTTGATCTCCCATCCGATCTCGCAGCCGAACTGAAAGTTCAAGCGCCGGTCGTCGATCGACCACGAGCGGTTGCTCTCCATGTATACGCCGTCGCGAATATCGTCGAAGAGATGCTCGAAAGGAACCTTGCCGGGCAGCAGGCTGAGGTTGCACATGCGGATCATCGGGACGAACTCCCATCCTTGAGCGCGCACGCAGGCGTTACTGCTGCGGCCGATGGCGTGGGCGGTATCGTTGCTCATTTCGTAACCGACGAGCAAACCGTCGCGCACGATATCCGAGTTCCCCGAGCGCGTACCTTCGTCGTCGTAGCCGCAGGTGGCCATGCCTTGCGGCATGGTGTTATCGACGACGATCGTGACTTCGGGCGATCCATACCGCAAACGGCCGAGCTGATCGATGTCCAGAAAACTGGTTCCCGAGAAATTGGCTTCCCAGCCCATGACGCGATCGAGTTCCGCCGGATGTCCGCACGATTCGTGCATCTGTAACGAGACCTGGGATCCGCCTAAAAGAAGATCGACGGTGCCGCTGGGGCACTGCGGTGCGCTCAATAGCGCGATCGCTTCGCCGGCGATGCGCTCGGCGTGATCGCTTAGCGCTGCCTCTTCGACGATCTCCCAGCCGCCTGATTTATAGAGGCCTACGTCGCCGGGATAGGTGCGCGTCTGCACGTCGCCTTCGCCTACGGCCATCGCTTGAATACCGGCGCCGCTCTGTACGATACGTTGTTCGATGCGCGAACCGCTCGTGCTGTAGAAACATTTGTCGCTACTCCAGAGATCGATCCACGCTCGGCCCACCGCTATCTGCGGACCGACGTGGAGCGCCTTCTCGGCGGCGAGCAGCAGCGCGACGCGTTCGCCGAGCGGAATGCCGGCCGGGTCGCGGAGCAAGGGCGTGGCGAAACGGTCGCGATACGCTTCGGGCGGCACGATCCCCATGCGCGCTCGCGCGATCGACGCGCTCGCGTGCGCGATTGCCACCGCTCGAGCGGCCGTCGCGTCGATGCCGGAGTCCGCGAACTCGTCGCTGGCGGCAAAGCCCCACGCGCCGTCGACCAGCGCGCGAATGCCGTAACCGGTGCTGGTGGAATCGGCGAGCGACACCACGATGCCGTTCCGGATTTCGATGCGTGCGGTGCGCGCGCTTTCGAGACGAATGTCCGCATACGCGGCGCCTCGCTTACTCGCGGTGTCGAGCGCGCGAGCGGCGAAACGATCGAAATTCATGGAGCCGGTGTTGTCGGCTCGCTCGCCCGCTTCCTACCCCTAGGGTCTTTCTCTATTGGGAGCCCGCGACGACGGCACGGACGTTGCGAAAGACGATGCTGCCGCCCAACGGACGTCCCGGGGGCACGCCGATGGTATAGAGGGCGACCAGACGAGCCGCATCTCCGAGGCTTGCCGGGAAACGCACGCGCACCGTCCGCCACCCCGGATGGTCGAGCCGCGTCGCGGGAACGAGTATCTGCTCGCCGATCGCATTGCGCAGGGCGACTTTGACGAGCGCGCCGCTGCCGTCGTCGCGAACGTCGAACGAGAGGCCCACGACACGCGGGGGGAGCGGGAGATCGACGAGCGCGTATGCTGCCCGCTCGCTCTCGCCGAGCGCATATGTTAATTGGACGCAATCCGGGCACGACGGATCGCGCACGACGCTGCCGCTGCCGCCGCGCGGCACCGAGAAGAAGCGCGCGTGCGATGCGAAATCGAGCGGTACGTCGTGCGCGCCTACGGTCACGGTCGTTTGGTAACGGCGCCCCGCGAAATCGAAACCGACCACGGCATTGCGCGCTCCGGCTGTGAAGAGACCGCCGGCATCGACGCTGCCCGAACTCGCGCGCCACGCGAGTTGCGCCGGCATCGTCAACGGAAATCCGCGCGCATCATAGGCCGCTACGCCGAGCTTGAGCCGTTCTCCGCGGGCAACGTTCGCCTGCGCAGGCGAGATGACGATCCGCGCGGGCGCCGCATCGATCGAGAGGGGCAAGACCGTCGAGAGCTCGCCGCTATGCAGGTGCAGCGTTCCCGTGCCCGGTCGCAGCGCCTCGAGGCGGCCATCGCGGTACGTGGCAAGGCCGGCGGGCTCGACCCGGACCTCGATGGGAGCCGGCGGCGGGACCGCGTGATCGTGGGTGTCGATCGCCGCGAGCCGGAGCGCGAGCGTTGCGCCGGGCAGCATGCGAACGTCGCCCGGGATGGCGACGAGCCGCGCCGGCGGCCCGACCGGGTCGGTATTGTAGACGAACAACCCGTCGGCCACGCGGCGCTCGGATCCGTCGGACGGTGATCCCTGGGCCGTTGCGGTCGTCTCGCCCAACAGGCGCACGGCCATGCCGGAGGAGCCGCCGCCGTCGAACGCCAGCCCCTGGGTCGCGCCGAGCGAGCCCATGAGGGCCGCGAACTCGGGCCGCGTGATGCCGACGCTTTCGAGCGGCTGGCGCCCGTCGACTTCGATCAGAAAGAGCGTCCCGTCCGGGGCGATCGCGGCGCCGCTACAGGGGATGCGCGCAGCATAGCCGGGGCCGTTGGGGCCGTCCGGGTCGGCAACCCAGGCGCCGTTCTGCAGGATCATCGGGCCGCCGCCGACGGCCGCGGCGATGTTCGCGAGCGGCAGCGGCGAGAGATCGCCGCTGGCGGCGATCGTATCGCCGGCGTTCGGTACGCCGGCGGTCGCGTAGGCGTTGATGCCGATCGCCAAATAGTATCCGGGCGGCTGTTGTTGCAGGTTGTCGAGAACGCCCGTGACGCGATAGGTTGCGAACGGCGGCGTGCCGCTGGTCGGCACGAGCCCGACGAGCGTGAGGCTATCGGATGGCGCGACGTTGCCGTACTGCGGCGTGAGTAAGCTGACGCCCCCGTCCGCCGCCATCGTATCGACCGCGTCGAGCCCGACCGTCTTGTTGGCGAGTTGGATCTGTCCGATGAACGAGACTTCCGAAATCGCCGGCGTGCCGTCGCCGGAAATGAAGAGCGCGTATCGTTTGCGCGGCGTTCGTACCAGTTGTCCGTTCTGCACGACGATGTTGGTGGGGCGATTGGAGTTGCCGATATCGAAGTAGTCGCCGTTGATGCCCGCGACGGCGCCGCTACGTTGCGCCATCGAAACCACGCTTTCGCCGGACGACTCCAGCGCATCGTTTGCCAGCATCGTCCCAACGCGTACGTCGCCGTGCCCGGGTGCGACGGCAACGATGTGTATCGCTTCGGGCCCGACGGCGGTCTGCAGCGTGTAATTTCCGTAGGTGACGCCCGGCGCGATCGTCTGCTCCGATGGAACTTGGCTGAGGATTGCGGGAAAGGGCGCCGGCGGATCGAGTTGCCGCGGCAACTCGACGGCAAATGCGGGGAGCCACCGCAGGCAAGCGGTAAAAAACGCCAATGCGAAAAGAGTGCGAACGCCCATCGGATGGTTCAACGCATCAAGGAGTGCCGGGGTGCCATAGCGCCACCGCCAGCGGGTAGCCGCCCGTCGCAAAAGGAGCGCCCGCTGCGCGCGCGAGCGTGCGCCCGTCGAAGACGTCGACGGCACCGCTACGCGAGCAGGGAACGTAGAGGCGGGCGGTCACTGCGTCGTACGTCGGCAACCAGGGCGTGCTGCACGTCTTTAGCGGCGCGTGCACCGGGCGCAGGGTGCGTGCGTCCAAGACATCCACGACGTCGTCGCGTTCGTCCGTGACGAAAACGCGCCGGTCGCGATGGTCGTATGCGATGCCGACCGGAAATGCCAGCGGCGCGCTACGCGCCACGAGGTGCGGGGGGCCGTCGTTTAACGCATAGGCCACAACGCCGCCCGAAGCCCCGAGAACCGACGTGCGGCTCTGGTTGGAGACCGCGTAGAGGCGGTTCCCATCGTCGGAGAGCGCGAGCGAGAAATTACGGGCGACGCCGTGGAAGGTTGTGCGGACGCGCATGGTGGCGGCGTCCACCACCGTGATGGTTCCCGAATTGACGTTCGCGACGTAGACGAGCTGGCGCGCGTTATCGATGGCGAGCCCTTCGGCCGTATCTCCGGTGATCACCCGAGTGGGCGAAGATGAGGCGTCGATGCGCGTGAGCGCGCCCTTACCCCCAACGTCCCGGTTGGTGACGAACAACGCGTGCGAACGCCGGTCGAACGCCACCTCGTCCCCGAAGGGGACGTCGCGAACGCGTTGCACGTTCCATGGTTGCAGCGTCGCCACGGTCAACGCGTCCGAATCGGTATCCGCGGCTGCAAGACGCCCGTCCGCATCGATGGCGACGTCGCTCGGTGCGCCGCCGATTCCGAGCACGGCAAAGGATGCGAAGGGCGCCGTCGGCCGATGAAAGACGACGCCCTCGTCGTACGATGCGACGGCGATGAAGGGTACGCGCGCCGGTGGCGGAGCCGTTACCCGCAGCCGGCGAGAGGCCAATCCGTATGGATTGGCGGCAAAGATCGTGCTGCTTTCCGGTGGTCCGCCGACGGGAATCGCGATGTCGCCGTTCACGACCGAGGCGTCGCCAAGGATGCGTATTTGATAGGGAGCGTTAATGCCGTCCGCGTGGATACCGATGCGGCTACCGGGTAAGTAGGGCGTCGAACTCGTCAGGAGCGTTGCGGTTGCGAGGGCGCGATGGGTTGCCGTCGGCGCGCCCGCAATACACAGAACGAGCGTTGCGGCCGAGACGACGCGGGGTATCGAGATCCGTCGTATGCGATTCAATGCGCTTGCAACAATCCGGTAATGAGAAAGGCGATGCCGAACGCGGTCATGCCGCCGGCGAGATAGAGGAGCAGCCGCGCTTGCGAAAGTGCCGAGATCGATACGAAGACGATCGCGATTTCGAACAACGTCGTGGCCACCTCGAGCGTTTCGAAGGACTGCAGAATGTTTTCGGAGCGGTCCTGCTCGTGCTCGGACGTCGACTCGAACTGCTTGGCGGATTCGAGCGTTTGCGCGGAGGCCCGGTTCTCGACGGCCGCGGCGTCCTGAAGGTGCTTGCGAGCCGCCGGATCGTTCGGTGTGCCGGCTGCCAGAAGTGCCGAATAGACCGTGAAGCGTGTCCGGCGCGCCTGATAGTAGTTGTAGAGATCGAGCGAACGCGCTTGGGCGAGAATGGAATCGTTCTTCACCGAGAGCGCCGAGATCGAGCGATGCTGCGCGAAGAGCGTAGCGAGAGCGGCCAGCACGGCGATGATCGCCGCAGCGAGCGGCACCAACCGTTCGCCCTGAGAAACGCGCTCGTGGCGTTCTGCGGATTCGGTTACGGCCTTGTGCGCATCGAAACTCATGAAACTCCGGAAATGGCGGCCTGGACGCGTTCGAGCCCTTCGCCGATATCGGTGAAGGGCGCGACGCCGGTCTCCGTCGTTCGACGCAGATCGAGCGAAAAGCTTGCCATGCGATAGTCGCCGAAGGTTCCGGCTACGATCGCGCCGTCGGGATCGACGGCATACGCCCGGCCGGCCTGCCGGTCGAAGACGATCACGTAGATGCGCAATTCCAGCGCTCGCGCTCGCGCGATGCTCTGCGTCCATGCCGTTGCGTGAAGCACGTCCCAGGCGGCGATGCGATACCCGAGCCGCCGAAAGCCGGCGAGGTAGCCGGGGTCGAGCGGTTCGAGGCCGGCGCAGCGTACCGTGGGCATCTCGTCCTCTCCCCGAGCGGGCTCGTAACCCTGCGGCGTGAGCAGGTAGCGCGCGTCGAGGGTGGCCAGGCGTCGCGCCGTTCGCTCGTCCGGAGCGTCCATCGAGATCGCGACCCGAACGCTCTGCACGGGGTCCGGCGCGCTCGCCGCCCGCGCGTGCGCGCGGCCCGCGCAGCGATGGGGCGCCGGCCCGCCTACGTCCAGCGCATGCGTGATGGAGGTTTGCGTACGCTCGTCCGCGATCGCCAGGACCTCGCCTCGCGCGCTAACGATTTGGCTCTTTCCGCAGTACGCAACCATGCCGAGTTCCACGCCGCATTTGTTGGCCGCGATGAAGGGGACGCCGTTTTCATACGCGCGCACGCGCGCCAGCAGGTCGGCTTGGACGTTCTCCAACTGTTCGGGGTCGCGCCCGCTGGTGACCCAAGCCGTCGGCATCACGAGTATCTCCGCGCCGCGATCGACCAGCGTGGCTGCGATCTCCGGCATGCGTCCATCCGCGCAGACGAGCATGCCGAGCCGGCCGAGCGAGGTGGGCACCGGTTCGAGCGTATCGCCGGCTTCGAACCATTTACGATCGAAGTGCCATAAGAAGAGTTTATCGGCATGTCCCGCGATCGTGCCGTCGGCTTCGATCGCGAGCGCCCGGTTGCGCAGGCGCCCGTTCGCCCGCTGCGCGACCCCGGCCACGATGACCGTGCGGTGACGTTTGGCCGTGTCGCGCAATTGTGCGATCGCCCGCTCGATTGCCGCATCCTCGGTGCGATCGTCTTCCAGGACGTAGCCCGGGAGGGTTGCTTCGGGGAGAACCAGCAGGTCGCAGCCGGTCGCGGCGTGCTCGATCGCCGCGAGATGGCGCGGCCACGCGAGCGCAAAGGCTTCGCGGGGCGTAGCCGATAGCTGGAGCGCGGCCGTCCGGATGGAACGCATCGCCTCGCGTTTCGCGTTTTCCGCGCGCTCGCCTTGCCGGGGCAACGCCGCACGCGGGACAAACGTTTGTATGGCGAATGAACTCGCGGAACCCGGGGCGGCACGCGAGCCCCCCAAGCTTGGAAGATGAGGGAGATTGACCGTACGTGAAACGCACGATATTAACGCTCTGCGCCGCAGCGCTTGCCGGTGGGGCCATAATGGCGCAGGGCGGCGCCGCGAGCGCGGCGGCAAAGCCCGTCGCAAAAGATTCCTGTAGCAATTCGCCCAGTAAGTGGCAGCATATGCAGTGCGAGGAGTACACGCACTCCGCACCGGGCGACCAATACTTCGGCCGCATGAAACTGAGCTATCTCGGTATCAACAACACGTTCCACGACGCCGCGATTCAGGCCGGAGCCTATACGACCGATTCCGGCATCGTGAACAAGATCAAATTTGCGGACGAGGCGTTGAACCAATGGGCTTCGCGTTTTCCCAACGATCCGCAGTTACCGCGCAGTTACTTCATGGCGGTCCAAGTGTACGAAAAGATCTACACGCAACCGGCGCAGGAGAAGGCCTGGAAGTACATGCAGATTTTAGTCCATCGCTACCCGACGTCGTATTTCGGCAAAATCGAAAAGGCCGATCTCTCGCGCGGCTTCACCGAACATTGGTTTGCGATGGCGCAAGTATGCCCGACCCCGTTACCTTCGGGCGCGCCGATGCCGGCCGCATCGCCGGTGGCGACGCCGACGCCGGTTCCGCAGCCGGGTGAGCCGAAGGTGCAAATCATCACCCCGTCATGCATCCCGCCGGCAACGCCGTCGCCTTCGCCCTCCGAGGAGCCGAGCGCGGCTCCCCTCGCCTCTCCGGCCGCATCACCCACCGCGCGGCCATAGCAAGCCCGCTCCACAAAAGAAAACGGCCCCCGGCAATGCCGGGGGCCGTTTTCTTTATGACCTACGGTCGAGAAGCTGGTTAGAACTTCAGGCCGAGACCGACGAAGGCACCGTTGGCCGATTCGTTCGCCGGAGCATTGAGTTTGTTCTTGGCGCTATCGCCAAGGAAGCCAGCGTCGAAGAACAGCGGGCTGTTCTTGAGCGAGAAGGCCACACCAAGCTCATACTTCATGTAGTTGTACGACAACGTGTAGTTCTGAGTGGGGTTCGAGAAGTTCCCCTTCAGGTTCGGGTAGTACCACAGGTTGCCGAAGATCGAGAACGGCTGATCGAGATCAGGCAGTTTCTCGGCGCCGAAACCGAACGCCGTGAGGCGCGGGTAGCCGGCGTTGTTTGAACGGAACAGGTAGCCGACGCCGATGTAAACGCGCGGGTTGAGGACCTTGAGGCCCAAGCGCACGTCGAAGTCGTAGTTCCGCACCGTGAAGGCCGGAACGAACGTCTGGAACTGTCCGCCGATGGCGGTGACGCAACCCGGGTCGCCCCCAGTTGCATGCCCGTTGAGACCATCGCAGATCTGGCCGGCATTAGCAGCGGTCGTTGCGGCCGTCTGCGTGTGCTGGTAGTTGATCTGACGATAGTTGCCTTCGAGCATCCACGGCAGGCTTAGAGCCGTGAACTCGGCGGCGCCATCGAGTTGATACGAGAAGCCGTCTTTGTTGTTGTTGTTCTGCCCGGCGGAGAACTCGTTGTACACCTTCGGCGAGATAATGTAATCGCCGGAGATGAACTTCTCCTGATACGGGGTTGCTACCGGCGCCGGGGTCGGCGTCGGAGGAGCCGTCGGCGCGGCCGTCGGTTCCGGCGTGGCCGGAGCTGGCGGCGGGGTCGGCGGAACGTAGCGGACCACGACGAGCTGTTTGTCGGGGACCCACTGGACGTACGCTCCCATGCCTTCCGAAATTACGCGGATCGGCACGAGGACGCTGCCCTTGTAGAGCATCGGCGGAACGTCCAGCGGACGCGATTCGCCGTTGATCATGACTTCTGGTTTACCGACGGTCACTTTGACCTCGGCTCCCGGCTTGCTGACCGTAACGGTCTTGCTGCCGGCATCATACGATACCGATGCGCCCATTTGCTCGAACATCGAGCGAAGTGGGATCAGCACGGTGCCGCCCTTCACGAGCGCAGCGAGAACGCGACCCTGCTTGAGGGTATCGGGCTTGCTGTACACGTGATGGTCGTTATAAAGAATCGGGATTTGGCCCGACGGCGGAGAACCGAAATTCGCCGGCGGAGCCTCGGCGGCCATGCCCGAAGCCTGCGCGATCGCGTTGGTTCCAATGTTGCCATGCGATGCGGAGGTCGGGGCGGCGACCGCATTGAGTCCCAGGCCAGCTGTCATCAGCAAGGCGAGGACTCCGGTGCTCAGTCGCTTCAATGTTTCCTCCTAGTAAGAATGAGACCTCAAGTTTGCTTTAGGTCGGGCGCTTTCGCATCCGAGTTCCCGCGGCGGACCGGCCCACCGGCGCGGCGCAGGGGTACCCCAATAACAATCCTTCCGAACCTTCTTCGGGAACGTACGATTGCCCCCCCTGCAGTATCAGCCGCGAATTCCTTATAAATTCCTGAATCGGGCCGAAGGGTGGGGGGTTACGAGAGTTTTTCTTCGAGGCGGCTCAGAAATTTCGAGCGCTCGATGACATAGCGTTCGTGCGTCCCCTCTGCCACCGGCTCCTGCTCGTCGAAGACTTGGACGGCAAAACTGACGCGCGGGCCGTCGATCATGACGATCTCCACCTCGATGCGCACGATGAAACCGACCGGCACCGGCTTGTGGTGCTCCAGATCGACGTGCGTCCCGAGCGTGACTTCGCCCGGCTCGAGCGCAGGCTCGATGCAGTGGATGGCCGCATTCTCCACTAATTGCACGAGCATCGAAGTGGAGAGCGCTTCGACGCCCACGTTTCCCGCCTTGGCGGCGGTCATCCACTCTTCTACCCGGCTCTGAAGGCTATACGAGCGGCCGATGTCGAGTTTCGCGCTCATTGTTGCTGGAGAATACGCCTTCGTCGCAGTTGCTCCCGCTACGGGCCTGCAGCCGATCAGCCCGTTCTCAGGTTTCGACGGTAGGTGTTGAATCAATTGAGCGCCTCGCCCGTATATGTGATCGATCGCGCCGCATCGAATATAGGAGAATCATGCAGTACCAACGTTTGACGGTTGCCGCTCTGGCCGCAGCCGTCGCTCTCGCCGGGTGTGGCCACGGAAGTGCCAACCATGGGCCGGCCCCGCTCAATGTCGATGTGGCTTCGGCTCAGCGGCGCGACATCGCCACCTACATCACCCTCGATGGGCAGGTGGCACCCCTGGAACAGTCCACCCTCTCCTTTCAGCAGAGCGGCCCCGTCTCGCGCGTGTACGTCAACGTCGGCGACCGGGTTTCGGCCGGCCAGCTGCTGGCAACCATCGACGCTTCGACGTTGCGCGCGCAATTAGCGCAAGCCGAGGCCGCGGCAAATCAGCAAGCCGCTAGCGCTCAGGGCGCTCAGATCGGCCTGCCGGTGGCGCAGCAGCAGAATACGTCGGCGCTCTCCAACGCCAAGGCCGCCCTTTCCAACGCACAATTGGTGTACAACCAAAACCTGCAACTCTTCAAACAGGGCTACGTTTCGCAGGCCGCGCTGGAGGCCGCGCGTTCCAATTACGTGCAAGCGCAGAGCGCGTATCAGAACGCGCAGATCGGCATGCGGAACGACCAGGTGAGCGCGCAGAGCGTAAAAGCCTCGGTTGCCGGGGCCGAAGCGGCGCGAGCGCAGGCGGGAATCCTACGCACCGAGATCGCCCAGACGTCGCTATACGCGCCATTTAGCGGCGTGATTACGGCTCGCTCGATGGATCCCGGTGCGATGGCGAGCCCTTCGCAACCGGTTCTCGCGATCTCACGCGTCGATACGGTATGGATCAACATCAACGTACCGGATGAGGATCTCAATTACGTGCACCCCGGTACGAGCGTCGCGTTCCAGTCGAGTTCGTTGCCCGGCGCTTCGTTCAACGGACGTATCAACACCGTGAACGCAGTCCCGACGCAGGGCACGCTCTCGTATCTCGCGCGGATTCAGATGCCGAACGCCGGCAACCGGCTGCGCGGCGGCATGCTGATAACCGCGACGCTGCCGAAACAACGCGCCCTCAATGCCATCGTCGTTCCGCGCGAGGCGATCGCGCAGACCCAGAACGGCAACGCCGTCTACGTGGTCGGCCCCGACAATAAGGCAAAAGAGGTACCGGTGAAGATCGGCGTGCAGACCGACACGCTCTCCCAAGTGATCGCGCCCGACGTGCAACCGGGAACCAGGGTGATTACCACCCGGCCCGACGCGCTCAAAGACGGCAGCCTGGTGGCGGTCAACGGTGCGACTCCGGCGCCGAACGCCGCCGGTTCGCCGGCTGCCGCAGGTGGTATGAAGCACTCATGAAGCACCTGCGCCTCCGGTACTTTTCCATCGCCGCGCCGGCGCTCGTGCTGGCTTGGGCCCTCATACCATGGCGCGCCGGCGCGCAATCGCTCGCGCCCGTCGAGGCCCCCACGCCGGTGCCCACGCCGGTTGTGGCGACCACGCCGTTGCCCTACCCCGCCTACGGGACCCCGGCGCCGGATATCTCGCGCCAGCAGCCCACGGCGAACGTTCCTGCGAGCGTCTCACTCGCGCAGGCGGTAGCCATAGCCGTAATGGGCTCTCCGGCGTTCGCTTCGGAACGCGCGCAGTATCGCGCGATCGCGGCGAAATACAGCTCGGAAAAACAGGCGATACTTCCGAATATCAGCGGTAGCGCAAGCGTGACGCGCTCGTTCGGCGGTTCGCGGGTGACGCAGACCGGCAGCGGGGGTACGACGCCGATCGGCGGTAACGCAACGACCATCAGCGGCCAGTTGCAGCTTCAACAGCTCATCTTCGACGGCGGCCGCGTGATTGCGGCGATTCGCACCGCCAAAGAGAGCGACATCGCCGGCCGCGACACGCTGGTGCGCCAATTGCAGACGCTCGATTATACGGTCGCACAGGCGTACTACGGCGTATTGCAAGCCAACGCCACCGTCAACGCGGATGCGTCCCTCGTACGACAGTTCGAAACGCAAGAGGGCGCCGTGCGTCAGCAAATCCGGCTCGGCGCGGCCGCCCGGTCGGATTTGGCGGCGGCGCAATTTCAGACGGCGCAGGCCCGCGGTGCGCTCATTACGGCGCAGGGCACGGCCATCGGCGCGCAAGCCACGTTCGCCACCGATCTCGGGCTGAACGCGGACGCGCTGGTCAACCCGCAGCCGCTCGCCGGCGCCGGTAGCGGGCCGAAGGTTCTCGCGTACGCGCAATCGCTCGATGAGGCGCTGGCGTTGCGACCGGACTACCTCTCGGCCGAACATACGGTCCAATCGGCGCAGCAGAACGTCCGCTACGCGAAACTCGGACGGTTTCCATCGATTACCGCCAATGCGAGCACCGGCTACTCCGAATTTCTGCCTACGGCAACGCCGAAGCTGATCGCGGGGCAGAGCTTGGGCGCGACGCTCACGATTCCGATCTTCGATCAGGGGCTGACCAATTACAACGTCGCCATAGCGCAATCGCAACTCGACCAAGCGACGGCGGGATTGCTGGGGACGCGCCTGACCGTCGAATCCGACGTCCGCGGCGCGCTCGCGAACCTCATCTCGGCCCGCGCATCGTTGCTCCAGGCGCAAGCCGAATTGCAGAGCGCGCAGGTCAACCAGCAGGCGACGCAAGCCAAGTACAGAGTCGGCGCCGCGACCATTACCGACATCGTCACCGCCGAAGCAAATCTCGCAACGGCCCAGCGCGACGATATTACGGGCATCTATAACGAACGTTTGGCGGAGCAACGCTACACGTACGCGATGGGCACGGGAGACCTCACGCTGCCATAAAGGCCTCCTCTTCGTCCGGAACCGGGGGTTGGGACGCTGCGCGTGAAATGAAGCGCGATATGCCTCTGGACCACCCAATCGTCCCAACCTCGGTCTCGGACCCCGTCAATGCCGCTATTTTGGCCGTCTCTGAAGACCGGCTCGCCGGTTTTCAGGAGGACCCCTTCGGTGAGATTGCCTCGCAGAGCGGGGTGGCGGTTGAAACGGTCCTCGAACGCGTGGTCGCGATGCTGCAAGCCGGTACGATCCGCCGAGTGCGCCAAACCCTCATGTCGACGAACCTGGCCCGCGGCGCGCTCGTCGCGTGGCAGGTGCCGGCCGATCGGCTGGACCAGGCTTTCGAGTACATGTTCGAGGACGATCCGTTCTCCGGACACGTCGTCATTCGATCGACCGACAGCGCGACGCCGGGGAGTAACTATCGTCTCTGGACGACCCTGAAAGTACCGCAAGGATACTCCATTCGCAAACATGCGGAGTTTCTGGCACGCGAAGTCGGGGCCGAAGCCTTCCGGTTGATGCCGGCCAAGTTCGTGTTTGCGCTGGGCGTCGGGCACGTGCGCCGTCGCGGGCTCGAGCCGGGCGCCCGCGCCGAGACGATGGCCGAGCCGATGAACACCGCGATCGTCGAGCTCTCGGAATTGGAATGGCGGGTGCTGACCGCGCTCAAACGCGAGTTCGCGCCGGATGAAATCGTGCGCGACGTATGGCGCGCGCGCGCCGCCGAAGCGAACGTGGCGTTCGACGAATTTATGCGGGTCGGCCGCGACTTGAACGCGCGTCGCGTCGTCGGGCGTTTTTCGACGTTCCTCGAACACGTCAAGCCCGACGCGAACAACGAGCGCGTGACGCGATACAACGCGCTGTTCCACTGGGCGGTGCCTGCCGGTCGCGAGATGGAGGCGGGCCGCGAGGTAGGCCGGCATTACGTGATCACGCACGCCTACTGGCGCGAGGGCGGCCCGGAGTTCCGCCACGTCAACGTGATGGCCGTGGCTCACGGGATGGAGAAGGAACGCGTGCTTGCCAACAAGGCCGCCATCGACGAACATCTTCGCGAAGCCGGAATCGACTTCACGTACACCAACGTTTTTTGGGGCGGCCGCAGCGAGATCAAGCCGTCCGAAATCGCGCCGAGTGCCTATCGGGCGTTCTGCGAACGGCATGGAATCGACCCAACCACGATGCTCGCCGAACCAGGCGAAGAAGGAGGCGCGGTATGAGAGCGTTCTATCGGAGTGCGTTCGCAAGTGCGATCGCGGTAGCCGCGTTATGCGCGTGCGCGAAAGTTTCCACGAACGGCGGGGCCACGAGCGCCAACACGTGGACGCAGCCGGGCGTGCTGCGGTTTGCCGAGAATCAAGACCCCAAGACGCTGGTCTCCGAACTCGGCGCGTCGTCGGTTACCGGCGATCTCTCCATGTTCATTTTTTCTTACGCTATCCGCTACAACGATAAGGGGCAGCCCGTCCCGGACGCCTTGAGCGAAGTTCCGACAGTCGCGAACGGCGACGTCAGCAAAGACGGCCTGACGCTCAAATATAAACTGCGCCACAATATCAAGTGGCAAGACGGGGTGCCGCTGACGTGCAAGGATCTCGTGTTCACGTGGCAAGTCATCATGAATCCCCACAACAACGTCAACACCACCGACGGCTTCAAAGATATCAAAAGCATCGACTGCACCAACCCCTACGAAGCGGTCATCCATATGAAGAAGCTCTACGCGCCGTTTTTGGAGCAGCTCTGGGGCGTGAACGGTAACGCGCCGATTCTCCCCGAGCATATTCTCGCTAAGGTCAACGACGCCAAAGGTTCGTTCAACACGTCGTCCTTTAACTCGATGCCGATCGGCAGCGGACCCTTCAAGGTGGTGGAGTGGGAGCGCGGCTCCAAGATTCGGCTCGAAGCGAACCCCGATTTCTACCTCGGCAAGCCGAAACTCAACGAAGTCGTTTTTCGCATGATGCCCGACGAAAATACGATGATCACCCAGCTCCAGACGCACGAGATCGACATGGTCGCGCGCGGCACCGCCATCAGCTGGCCGCGTTATAAGGCGCTCGCGGCCGACCCCAAGAACAATTTGACCGCCGTCCGCGTGAATTCGTATATCTACTCGCATATCGATTTCAATTTGCGTCACCCGATCATGAGCGACCGCCAGGTCCGGCTTGCGCTCGCATACGCGACCAACCGGCCTGAGATTCTCGACAAAATCGGTCACAACTCCGGCGTTTTGGCCGAGACCGATCAGAGCCCGGTGCTCTCGTGGGCCTACACGAACGATATTCAGCACCATCCGTACGATCCGGCCAAAGCCAAGGCCATTCTCTCCGCCGACGGCTGGAAAGTAGGCCCGGATGGTGTGCGGGTGAAGAACGGGAAGCGCTTGGAGTTCAATCTGAGCACGCAGACCGAGAGCACGTACGGCAAGTCCATTCAAACGCTGTTGCAGCGCGAGTGGCGCGACGTCGGCGTGCAAGCCGATGTCAAGAACGCGCCGACGAGCGAATTCTTCGACAACAGCCCGTCCACCGGCATCTTGCAAGGCGGCCATTACGACGCGGCGATCTTCGCTTGGGTCGCAGCCGCCGATCCGGACGATAGCCCCCTGTACACCACGAAAAACTTTGCTCCCGGAGGCCAGAACAATCTCTTCTGGAGCAACCCGAAGGTCGACGCCGCCGCGGCGGACGCCCTCCAAACGATCGACGTGAACCGGCGTAAAGCCGATTACAAGATCATCCAGCAGCAGATGGCGATCGACGTTCCGACGATCATCCTCTATTTCTGGAAAGACATCTACGTCTACAACAGCGACCTCAAAGGCTTTACGCCATCGCCGGTGATCTCGGCATTCTGGGATCCGTGGGAGTACTCGATTTAATGAAGCGCATCGCGGTTTCACTCTGCCTCCTGGTGGCCATCGCCGGCTGCTCGAAAGCTCAAACGGGAACGACGGCCTTGGCAAACGGGCGCGTCAACGCGTTCACCATCCCGCACGTGCTGCGGTATGCGACGGCCGAGGACATCAACACGCTCAACCCGCTGCTCGGGCAGCAGACGACGCTTGGGATGATGTCGTCCCTCACCGCGGCGTTCCTCATCAAATGGGACGCGCAGAATAAACCGTATCCGGAACTCGCAACCGAGGTGCCGACGCAGGCCAACGGCGGCGTGAGCAAGGACGGGCTCACCATCACCTACCATCTGCGCAAGGGGCTCAAATGGTCGGACGGGCAGCCGCTCACGGCCGATGACGTGGTGTGGACGACCGAACATGCGGTGCTGAATCAGGCGAACAACGTCGTGAGCCGGGCCGGATGGGACCGCATCACCAAGGTCGACGAGCCGAACAAATACACGGTCGTCTTTCACCTGAGCAAGCCCTACTCGCCGTTTATCGTGACGTTCTTTTCCAGCGCCGGGGCCAACCCGTCGATTCTGCCCGAGCACCTTCTCGCGAAGTATCCGAACATCAACCACGTGCCGTTCAACTCGCTGCCGGTCGGAGCCGGGCCGTTCAAATACAAGGAATGGACGCGCTCGGAACGCGTCGTCATGGTGCCGAACCCATACTACTTCCGCGGTCAGCCCAAACTCAAAGAGATCGACTTCGAAATTATTCCAAACCGTGATACGCTGCTCACGCAATTACAAGCCCACGAACTCGACCTTTGGTATCCGGTGCCCGGAAGCTACTACGTGAAAGCAAAGACGCTCAGCGCATATACCGCGATCCGTCAGCCCGCATATTACTTCAACCATCTCGATTTCAACGTCACCCGTCCGCGGGTGAAAGACCTGGCCGTTCGTCGAGCGCTGGAGATGGCGATCGACCGAAAGACGATCATCGAGAAGATCAGCCACGGCGTGGGAATATTACAGGAAGGGGTCGCGCCGATGAACGCGCCCTATTACGACCCGTCGATTAAACTTGCACCGTTCGACATAGCGCGTGCCAACGCGTTGCTCGATGCGGCCGGATGGAAGCGCGGCGTCGACGGGATCCGCGAGAAGAACGGCGTAAAACTTCATCTCGAGTTTG
>DAHUXY010000269.1 GCA_027315505.1 Vulcanimicrobiota bacterium
CTGAACATCATCCGCACGCTGTTACCCGAGACGCTCCTGTGCGTCTCGACGAGCGATCCGCAATCGGGATGGTGGCGCTCGTGCCGGGCGGCGGGAGCGAACGCCGTTTTTTCCAAAGCCTCGACACGCGACGAGATTATCGCCGGCCTGAAATATGCCGCGTCGAGCGGCGGTTATATCGACCGCCGGCTCGACGAGCGTACTCGAAAGCGGTAGCGGCTTTTAGAAACCGCTGGGAAAGGTTACGCTCGGGATCTGCGGGGGAGCGACAAACGGAGCACCGACCTCCAGAACGATCTCCTCGTGCTGCAGCAACGGGATCGCATTGGGGTCGCCGGCGTATTGCGTGAAGGCCGGCCCGGCGGTCCCATTACCGGAGTCCTGCGCGGTAAAGATCATCGTCGCGGCGCTATCGCCGGCAATATTCGTCGCGCTCAGCGGCTCGCCCCAAATATCGAAAAATTCACCGAGCGTAAATTGCGCGATGGTTGTCGATTCGACGTGAATGATGCCGGATGCATCGTGCGTGTGGAGATCGTAATCGCACGTCCCGCCGCTGACGATTCCGTTGACGGCGGGCACCGGGTTATCCATCCCGATCGCCGCCGGGATCGCGACGCGATTACCGCTCATGTATAGCGATAGGTGCACGTGATGGTGCAACGCCAGCGGCCCCGAACCGCTGTTGCACGTAAGGCCGTCGCTCGAAGGGGCACCATTTTGGGCTCCGCTTGCGGTATCACCTTGCGGGAAGGTTGGGGTGCCAAGCACCTCGCCTTCGACCAACACGATCGGTGTCGGGAGCGCCGCCGGCGCCGGCAGAACGCCGCCCGGCGTCGCGCTCGGACTCGAACTCGTCCCGCCGCACGCGGCAAGTGCGATTGCGGCTACGGTGAAGCTTGACGGTATTTTCAAACGCTGATGCATCATGTGATATCCTCCACCCGCCCGCTTTTCCGCCGGACCACTGCGGCCTTGGGCCCTTGCACCTAGCGCCATTGGAACGTTGGGGCCTATGGCAAGGGCGCGCCGCAACGGATACTCACACTATGAAGATCTTATCGGCATTGCGCAGCTATATTTCGTCCGCACGACAGAGCGTACGCGAGCAGCGTACGATCGAGCGCTTCCCCGGCGTTCGCTTTGCGACCGGTGTGTTGCTGCGGGCCGAACACCGCTTCTTCCCCGGGCCCGGCCTCTTTATCGACCATCGCGCGTACCTCAATTGCGCCGGCGGCGATTGGTGCGACGGCAACGGATACATCCGAACCGGAGCGAATTGCGAAATCGGGCCGTACTGCGTCATCTGGGGAGCCGGCGGCGTAGAACTTGGCGACGACGTCCACATGGGGCCGCATGTGGTCATATCGAGCCACGAAGCCAATCCCATCGAATCTTGGGTGAGCGATCCCTACACCAAACTCCGGTTTAATTTCGAACCCGTTATCATCGAGTCGCACGTCCTGATCGCTTCGGGCGCGGTATTGATCCCGGGAGTCCGCATCGGGCATCATTCGCTGATCGGCGCCGGTGCTATCGTGACGTCGGACATTCCACCGTATTCCGTGGCGGCCGGCAACCCGGCCCGCGTGATTCGCTCGATTGACAGCAGGATGCCGGATACGAACGCCGCTCGATACGACGCCGTTGCGACGTGAGTCTCGGGCGATGTACGTCGTTTTACGCGGAGAGGATGCAATCCGGCCGCAGGCGCTCTATTTCCGCGGACGCGAGAGTGCACAAGCCGCTCTTGCTCAGATCGAAGAACAGCGCGAGGGAACGAGCGTAACGGTCGTCAACGAATTCGGCGGGCAGCTCACCTTTGCTCCGTCTCGTTTCCCCCGCGTGGAGCTAGCGGAAAGCGCGCCTCCGGGCGCGGCGCCGCAACAGTACTTGGAAGGCGGCGGCATATCGTGGTGAGGGCGCATGCAGCAGGTACTACCTAGAAAATACCGGCGTTCGATCGCGCTGGCGTTTCCGGTGCGCTGGCAGGCCGATCGCCCGTATCGATTGGCTTCGCCACACGGCGACACGCTCGGCCCATATTACATCGATTGGTTCCCCGGACAGCAGACGCTGGGCGAGGATTGGACGTGCGCTCCGTTCGACGAACGCGGCGTCATCCTCACGCCACAAGGCGGAAAATACCATCCCGTCCGCATCGCGCAATTCGGGCTGCACCACCACGCCGCATGGCTCGCGAATGGCGAGCATCGATCCTACGAGCACTTCGTGCATCAGGCCCGTTGGCTTCGCGATCGCCACACGCAGAGCAACGGCATACCGGGAGCGTACGCATACGATTTTCCGAATGCTCCGTACGGTGCGGACGCGGGCTGGATATCGGGGATGGCCCAAGGCGAGGCCATTTCACTCCTATTGCGGGCCGCCGAGGCATGCCCGAACGACGGCTACTTCGATGCGGCGTTGGCCGCCGCACAAGTTTTCCGGCACGACGTTCGCGACGGCGGCGTCTGCTGGCGCGAGGGCAAGCTCCTTTTTTTCGAAGAGATCGCCGTTGCGCCCGCCACACACATCCTCAACGGCAATATCTTCGCGTATTGGGGTCTGTGGGATTTGCATCGGAAGACCGGTGACGCCTGGATTGGCGGTCTGCTCGGCAACGCGCTGGAAACGATCTGTCAAACGCTCCCGCTGTACGACGCGGGGTATTGGTCGTACTACGATCTGTTGGTCTCGAAGAACGGCCATCGGAGAGTGGCCGTTCTAAAATATCACGCCATTCATATCGCTCAGCTTCGCGTGTTGAGCGCGATGACGTCGAACGCACGGCTAGGCGACGTTGCGAACAGGTGGGCCGCGTACGTGAACGATCCGCTCTGCCGCGCCCGCATGCTGGCGAATACCCTCGCGGGCCTACCCGAGCGTTTTGGAACGAAAACCGACACGATCCCGGGGGGTGCCCAGCCGCTCCTCCAGTAATACACTGCGCACCGGGCCCGGACGATACCATTACGACGGGGAGCGATTATGCGACAGGTCGCGCCTACCACACTCGGCGATCGTGGGCGGCATGTACGGCGCTGACCTATGGATTACGGCCGCAAACCTGCTGTATCTGGTGTCGTACTCCGTTCACGACATCCTGTGGCTGCGGGTTTTAACCGTAGTTGCGGCGCTGTTACTCATCCCCTACTACTATTTGCAGCCCGTGCCGTTGTGGATGCCGATCACCTGGAATCTGGTCTTCCTTGCGATCAACGGGTACTGGATCGTACGTCTCATGCTCGAGAGACGCCCGGTGCACCTCACCGCCGACGAGCAGCGCCTTCGAGATCTCGCCTTCCCGTCGCTCACACCGCGGGAAGCGCTGAACCTTTACAGGATGGGAGTGTGGGATGATATCCCGCCCGGCGCCTCGATCGTGGAGCATGATAACTCGTCCGCGCGCTTTTCAGTCATCCTTTTCGGGCTCGCCGACGTGGAACAGAACGGCAAAACAATCGCGGAATTGGGCGAGGGTCAATTCGTCGGCGGGCTCGACTCGCGCGCCGATGAGGTATCCGATATCGACGTCGTCGTCCGCACCCCGGTCCGAGTGATGTGTTGGGCACGCAGCCGGCTCCAAGCCTTTCTAAAGGACCGGCCCGACGTCGCACTCGCGCTCGAGAGAAGCGTCGGCCTGCAACTCCGGCGCCTGCTCGACAAGACGATCTCCAAACTACAGCGCGACACGGCGTAACGACCTCGCGTTATACGGGCGAATTTCATGGGATGACCGGGACTCGAACCCGGACGCTCTTTCGAACTGCAGATTTTAAGTCTGCTGTGTCTACCGATTCCACCATCATCCCGTGGGGCACTGCCGGCTATTGCTGGTAGTGCTCTACCGTACTTGCCGAGCGGAGCTGAGCTTCGCCGGGGTTTTGGCCCGCATCGCGGCGGGCGCGGCGCTGGCGGAGTAAATCCCAATAGCGGTCGAGTTGCACCTCGAGCGATTCGAGGCGAGCGAGATCGCTCTCGCTGAGCGTTCCCCGATCGCCGTGTTCCAGCAGTGCGTGCTCCTGGGCGATCAGGTTTTCGATATGCGCGTGAATGTTCTGGTCTTCCATCGTGTGCGTTACCTCCGGGGGCGCGCCGTCTGCATCCTGCCGGCGTGTTCGTGAATTGGGGCGGCGTCGCGTTGCTGCAGCAGGAACCCCAGCAACAAATCGGCCGTCGTCGCGGTTGCGATATCGCGCTGAAGCAACTCCAGAGCGGCATCGAGCACGATGATGCCGGCCGGGAGGATATCGGCGCGCTGCGGCTTCATGCCGGGGAGATCCTTACGCTCTTTATACCCCAGGGCGCAGAGCCGTACTAGGGCACGCTGCAGATCGCTGCGCGTGAGCTCGAACGTCGCCAGCTTCCCTTTCCTGCCGCGTACGACTGCCGCCGTCGTCGTCGCCGAGCCGCCCACCAGCGCGAGGCGCTCCACGGCGGGGAAGGCCGCCAGGGGCGCCAGCGCCTCTCGGGCGATCGCGCGGGCTCGCTCGATGGTGAGCAAATCCACGACGCCCTCGCGCCCCGCCAGCGCGGGAACGGCCTCGGTGAGACGCACCGCGCCGATCTCGCACGAGACGGTCTGCTCGGGGTCGTGCCCGTCGCCGACGGCGTATTCGGTGCTCCCGCCCCCGGTATCGATAACGCCGAGCCGGGCTCCGGGCGTAGCCGGGACGGCCGTCGTCGCGCCGCGATACGAAGCCGAGGCTTCCTCATCGCCCGAGAGGACGCGCAACGGCACCCCCACGATGTCGTGAATGCGCTCGGCGAATACGGCGGCGTTGCTGCTACGCCGCACCGCACTCGTGGCGATCGCGAAGATTTTGACGTAATGCCCGCGGACGGCCCGGAGATGCGCGCGAACCGCGTCGGTCGTTCGCCGCATCGGTTCGTCCGCGAGCGCCCCGCCGTCGAGCAAGCCCTCACCGATTCGCGTGCCGATCGAGCGAGCGAGATCGATATGCGGCCGTTCGGGCGCCATATCGGCAAGCAGTACGCGCGTGGAATTGCTGCCAATGGAAATAACGGCGTAGTGTCGGCTCACGGTCGCGTGATAACTACGTGTCTTGCTGCGTATCGAAAAGGGTTGCGCGGCGTTTCTTTCTCAGAAAGTGCCGCTCCACCGACGAGCGACCGTCCACCACATCCCACTCTTGCGTACTTTGGAGATAGGCGGCGATCTGCTCTTCGAGTTGTTCGTCGTTCAGTTGGGGCACGAGCGTGACCATCGGGCGGCGCGCGCCGGGATGCACCGTGAACGCCAGGCGTTTGCGCGAATGCAGGGCGCGCTCGTATACCGCCGGGTGCGATTCCACGTCGCCGACGGGAACGCTCGCAAGTTCGCCGCTCTCCAGCCGAACGGTCGCTCCGAAGGCGTTGAGATTGATCACGATTCCGTAGGTGCTGCCGGTCACGGGTCGGTCGACGGCGCGGCCGAGGGTGCCGGGCTTACGAAGATCATCTCTTCTTTAGGCCCGACCAGCCGTAGCCGCTCGTGAATGTCGGGGATGGCGCCTTCGGGGTCTCGCAGCCGGCGAAGCTCGCGCAATTGCCGTTCGCGCCGAAGCTTGAGCGCGCCGATATCGGACTGGGTCGCGCTGAGCTCGTGCGCCATCGCGATGTTCTGATCGATCAAGCGGGCAAACTGGACGCCCGCCAGCGAGAATAGCAACACCGCCACGAACATGACGGTGATGCGCCCGGCGAGGCGAAGCATCAGCGGAGCACGCGTACGCTGCTTCACGGGCTCTTTCCGATGGTCTCCTGGCGCCCTACCTGCCATGCGCCCACTCGCCGATATTTCCGATAGCGTTGCTCCCGCAACGTCTCCGGCGCTAACGCCGAAAGCCGCTGCACCGCGGCGTGCATCGTTCCAAGCACGCGCGCGACCACGCCGGCCGGATCGCGATGTGCTCCTCCCAGCGGCTCCGGCACGATTTCGTCGATGATGCCGAAGTGCTGCAGATCTTGGGCGGTAAGCTTCAACCGCGAGGCCGCTTCTTCCGCTTTTGTCGCATCGCCCCAGAGGATCGCCGCGCACCCTTCCGGCGAGGCCACCGAATACACGCTGTGCTCGAGCATGATGACGTCGTCGGCGATGCCCAGCGCGAGCGCGCCGCCCGAACCACCTTCGCCGATGACGGCCGCAACGATCGGTACGCGTGCCTCGGTGAATTCGTACAAACAGCGCGCGATCGCTTCAGACTGGGAATGTTCTTCCGATGCGATCCCGGGGTCGGCACCCTTGGTATCGATGAAGGTAATGATGGGTACGCGCAGGCGCGAAGCCGTGTGCGCGAGACGCTGCACTTTGCGGTAGCCCTCCGGCGTTACCATGCCGAAGTTGCGGCGCAAATTCTCTTTCGTATCGCGGCCTCGTTGCTGCCCGATCGCCATCACCGGGCGGCCGCGCAGCATCGCAAAACCGGCAACGATCGCCGGGTCGTCGCGCATGTGGCGATCGCCGTGCAATTCGTCGAAGCGGTCGAGCTGCGAGAGATAATCGAGCGAGGTGGGGCGGCTCGGGTGCCGCGCCATATTCACTTTTTCCCACGGGCTGAGCCGGCCGAAGACCTCGCGCAGGATCTCTTCGTACTTCTGTTCCAGCGCGGCGATCTCGGGAGACATATCCAACGGCTGGCTCGCGTTCGCGGCGCGCAGTTCGGCGATACGTTTCTCGAGTTCGAGCAGACCCTTCTCGCGGTCGACGATGACGTTCATACCGGCACCGCGACGTATTCGAGCAGACGGATCAGCGTATTTTTGAGCTCGTGACGATCGACCACCATGTCGATGTGGCCTTTTTCCAGCAAGAACTCCGCAGTTTGAAACTGATCGGGGAGTTTTTGGCGGATCGTTTGTTCGATCACGCGGCGCCCGGCAAAGCCGATCATCGCTTTCGGCTCGGCGATAATCACATCGGATTCGAAAGCGAACGACGCGGAGACGCCGCCGGTCGTCGGGTCGGTAAGCACGGTCACGAAAAAGTTGCCGTCTTCGACGAAGCGCGTGACCGCCGCCGTCGTCTTCGCCATCTGCATCAGGGCGAACATGCCCTCTTCCATGCGCGCGCCGCCGGATGCGGTAAAGATGATGCACGGCACCTTACGTTTGAGCGCCTCTTCCAGCAAGAGCGCGATCCGTTCGCCGACCACCGTCCCCATCGTGCCGCCGCGAAAGTGGAAATCCATAACGCCGAGCGCGACGTCGTGGGCTCCGATTTGGCCGAAGCCGCACACGACACCCTCGGTGAGCCCGCTTTTCTCACGATCGCCCGATAATTTCACCGGATACGTTTTGCGATCGACCCATCCCAAGGGATCGCCCGGCAGAACTTCGCCGCCAACTTCGTTGAAGTCGCCGTCGATTAACGTGCTGATGCGGTCGAACGCCGTCATGCGAAAATGATAACCGCACTTCGTGCAGACGAAAAGATTCGCCGCGAGATCGCGGCGGTAGAGCACCTCGCCGCACTTCGAGCACTTACTCCACAACGCGGCATCTCGCCCGTCGTCGCCTCGGCTACGCCGAATTCGCAGCCATTCCGGAATCGCCACGATCTACTCTTCCATTCCTACGATTTGCCCGGGAAAAGGCGTGCCGTGTAGAGCTTGCGTAACTGCGTGAGATAGTTGACGATCTCGCGCTGATTGAGCTTCGACTCGCCGACGATCCGGTCGGTAAAGACGTACGGGATTTCGACGGCGCGCCCGTAGTGCGCTTTGGCGATAACTTCGAGCCCGATCTTGAAACCGATCGGGTCGAGCTCCACGCCGTCGAGCGCCTCGCGGCGCACCAGGAAGTACCCGCTCGTGATGTCCTTGACGTTCGTGAGGGGGCGGGCCAGCCAACATGCGACCTTTGACGTGATGATCCGCCGCGCGGGCCAATTGGTGATGCCGCCGCCTTTGACGTAGCGGCTCCCGATGGCCAAGCCGTATTCGCCCGAGGCCAGAGCCGCGACCATCGCGGGGAAGATGGCGATATCGTGGCTGAAATCCGCGTCCATCGCTCCCAGAGCGCGCGATTCGGGGCGGGCGGTCTTCCATCCGTCGATCACTCCGCTCGAAAGCCCCAGTTTGCCGGGCCGGTGGAGGCACCGCACGGGCAGCTCCTTGGAGAGCGCGTCGACGATCGCGCCGGTGCCGTCCGGGGAGTTATCGTCGACGACGATAATCTCTCCGTCCAGGCCGTTGGCGGCAAACAGCGCGGCAAGCTCGCGCAGCAACTTTTCGATGCCGCCGGCTTCGTTGTACGTGGGAATGACGATTGAAAAGGGAAGTCCAGGCATAGTCAAACGCAGATTATACGACATGGGGCTCGCCGACTCCGGTCGGGCGGCCCGATTTCACACCGCTTCCAGGTAGCCGATCACCGCGAGCAGCATCAAGCCCGCGGTCTCCGTTCGCAGCACGCGCCGGCCCAGATGCAGCAACGTTGCGCCCGCACTCGTCGCGGCATCGGCTTCGCCGTGCGAAAACCCGCCTTCGGGCCCGATGACGATGAGGATCCGCGCCGCTCCTTCGAGCAAGGGCGGCAGCGTTGCGCGTAGCGCGTCGGGCGGCGCCAATTCCCATGCAAACACCACGCGATCGTATCGGTCGAACGACGAGAGCAGCTCGTGGAACGATTGCACCGCAGCGACGCCCGGAACGTCGCGGCGCCCCGATTGCTGCGCGGCCGCAAGCGCCAGCCGCCGCCATCGTTCGATCTTCGCCGCGCCCGTCTCGCGCGCGATGGCGCGTTCGGAGGTGAACGGAACGATCGACGCGGCGCCGAGCTCGGTCGCCTTCTCGACGATGAAGTCCATCTTTTGCCCTTTGGGCAACCCTTGCGCGAGGTCGACGTGGATGCGCGGCTCGCCTGACGGAGCATCCAGCATTCGCCCGAGCGCAGCCAGGACGCGCGAGCCTTCGATCCGCAGCGCCGCCTCGAAGACGCTCGCCGCCGAATCTACCGCTTCGATCGCATCGCCGTCGCGCAGCCGTAACACGTGGACGATTTTGTGCGCGTCGCTGCCGTGGATCTCGACGGTGTCGCCGGTTGCGCGCGCCCCCTCGATAAAAAAGCGCCGCGCGGGCACGGCTTACTCCGGCCGGAACGCGTCTTTGACGCGGTCGAAGAAGCTCTTCTCGTCGATGGCGTCGCCGCCGGCGCGCGCGTACTCCTCGAGCAGTTCTCGCTGACGCTTGTTCATCTTGGTCGGCACCGCGACGTGGATCGTAACGTGGTGGTCGCCACGCTGGCTCCCGCGCACGCTGGGCATGCCGTGGCCGCGCAAACGCAACGTCGAGCCGGTTTGCGTTCCGGCCGGAATCGTGAGCGGCAGTTCGCCTTCGAGCGACGGGACGCCGATGGTGGCGCCCAGCGTGGCCTGCGGGAAACTCAGCGGGATATCGACGTACGTATCGAGCCCATCGCGCCGAAGTAGCGGGTGCGGCGCGACGTTGAGGTACACGTAGAGATCGCCCGCCGCGCCGCCGCGAATGCCCGCTTCGCCGCTGCCGGCGATGCGAATGCGCGACCCGTCGTCGACGCCGGCCGGAACTTTGACGCTCAGCCGTCGCTCCACTTCGCGCCGTCCGCGCCCGTTGCAGCTTTCACAGGGTTGCGCGACCACGTGGCCCTCGCCCTCGCAGAACGTGCAGGTGGTTTGCGTCACGAACTGGCCGAGCGGCGTCTGGCGCACGGTGCGCATGATCCCCGAGCCGCCGCATCGTTCGCACGCCGTAATGAGCGTGCCGGGCGCCGCGCCCGCCCCTTTACAGTTGTCGCATTGCGCCAAGTGCGAGAACTGGATTTCCTTGGTGGTGCCGGAGAACGCTTCTTCGAGCGTGATTTCCAGATCGTAGCGTAGATCCGAACCGCGTTGCGGACCGTTACGGCGTGGCTGGCCCTGGGCGCGCGCGTCGCCGAAAAACATATCGAAGATATCGCCGAAGCCCGATTGCCCGAAGCCGCCGAAGCCGAAATCCGCGCCGTTGCCGGCGCCGTTCACCGTGCCGAAGCGATCGTATTGCGCGCGCTTCTGCGGATCCGAGAGCACCTCGTAGGCTTCGTTGATTTCTTTGAAGTGGTGCTCCGCGGCCGTTTTATCTTCCGCGACGTCCGGATGATGCGTGCGAGCGAGCGAACGGTATGCGCGTTTGATTTCCTCGGCGGATGCGGCGCGCGCGATACCAAGCAGTTCGTAATAGTCTTTGGTCGGCATGTTTGGAGCGTATCAACCTTTACTTATTTGAGTTCGACGTCGGAGAGACGCTCGGAGAGTGTTTCGGCGGTACCTGAAGCTAGGGCCAGCAGCCTGCCGTACGGCATGCGTCTTGGGCCCAAGATCGAGAGCATCCCAACGGCGTGCTCTCCAAAACGGTAGGGAACGGTGACGACCGAGAGATCGGTGAGTTCGTCCAGGCCCAGCTCCTGCCCGATGATGACGCTGGGCTTTTCGGTCCCGATCGCGTCCGCGACCAAATCGTAGAGCGTCTTCTGCTCTTCGACAATGCGTAAGATCGAACGAAGCTTGCGCAGATCCTGGAACTCCGGTTGGTCGAGCAAATTCTGCGCGCCGGCCGAGGCGATGGTCGCACCCTCGTTCGAACGCGCTGCGCGCAACGCTTGGGTAACGGCGCCGCGCAATTCGTCGTCGATGCCGAGCTCGCTCGCGGCGGCGGCCACGTGATCCTCGCCGATGTCGCGGAGCGGACGATTGGAGAGCCGCGCGTTTAACGCGTTCGAGAACCGCGTCAAATCGTCCGCGTGAATTTCGCTTGCCAGCTCGAACAAGCTCTGCGCCGCAACGCCGAGGGACGTCACGACGATCGCCACGCCGGAGCGCGGCGAGAGCCAAATCAATTGAAGATGGCGGAAGACTTGCGTATCGGGCTGCGGCTTCGTAACGAACGCCAGGTTCTTGGAGAGCCGGCCGACCAGCCGCGTGGTGTGGTCGATAATCTCATCGAGCTCCCGGCTGGCGTCGCGCAGCTCGTCGCGGATGCGCCGGCGGTCGTCGCCCGCCAGCTCTTCGGGCTGCATCAGGTCGTCCACGTAGGTGCGGTAGCCGGCATCGGACGGCACGCGCCCCGCGGAGGTATGAGGCTGGACCAGGTAGCCCCCGGCCTCCAGTTCGGCCAGCTCGTTTCGAACCGTCGCCGAACTAACGCCCAGGTTGTATTTCTGGGTCAGCGTGTTCGAGCCCACCGGCTCGGCCGTGGCAATGTACTCGTACACCACCGTGGCCAAGATGTAGGCTTTGCGCTTATCTAAACCGCCCTCGCCCTTCATAGCCCCTTATCCTAGCACTCCATGCCAAAGACTGCCAATGCTTTCGTACTTGCCCCCTTCAGTTCCGCTCGCCCGGGGACGACTTTTCCGGCAGGCTTGGCGCGGGGTCGACGGTAACAAATCGGCATGAATACGCAAGCGATCGAAGCGCTCGCTCATGAGGGGCGGCGGTTCCCACCTTCGCCCGAGTTCGCGGCGCAGGCCAATGCCAAGCCCGGCATCTACGAGGAGGCCGAGCGCGATTACCTCGCCTACTGGGCGAAGTGGGCGCGCAAGCTCGAGTGGATGAAGCCGTTCACGCAGGTCCTCGAATGGGAGGAGCCATTCGCGCGCTGGTTCTCCGACGGCGAACTCAACGCGAGCGTCAATTGCTTGGACCGCCACGTACGCGCCGGGAAAGGCGCGAAGATCGCTTACTACTACGAAGGCGAACCGGGCGATCGCTGGACGATCACGTACCAGCAGTTGCTCGACGACGTTTGCCGCTTCGCAAACGGCTTGCGCAAGCTCGGCATCAAAAAGGGCGACCGCGTCGCCATCTACATGCCGATGATTCCCGAGTTGCCGGTGGCGATTCTAGCGTGCGCGCGCATCGGGGCCGCGCACTCGGTGATCTTCGGCGGCTTCTCTCCCGACTCGATCATCGACCGCGTGAACGATGCCGAATGCGTGGCGCTCATCACCGCCGATTTCGGGTGGCGGCGCGGCAACAAGATTGCGCTCAAAGCCAACTGCGACATCGCGATGGAGCAGACGCCCTCGATCAAGCACTGCATCGTCGCCAAACGCATTGGCGACGCGGTCGAGATGAAGGGCGGCCGCGACCACTGGTGGGGCGACCTCGTCGACGGTTTGCCGGCCACGTGCGAGCCCGAGCGGATGAACGCCGAAGACTTGCGCTTCTTGCTCTACACGAGCGGCACGACGGCCAAACCCAAAGGCATCAAACATACGACCGGCGGGTATCTCACGCAGGCCGCGGCGACGCACGACATCGTCTTCGATCTGAAGCCGGACACCGATATCTACTGGTGCGCCGCGGATATCGGCTGGGTGACCGGGCACACCTACATCGTGTACGGGCCGTTGGCGAACGGCGCTACCAGCGTCATCTACGAAGGCACGCCCGATTTCCCCGACAAGGATCGGCTATGGGCGATTATCGAGCGCTATAAGGTTTCAATTCTCTACACCGCTCCCACGGCGATTCGCAGCTTCATGAAATGGGGCGACACCTATCCGAAGAAGCACGACCTTTCGTCGCTTCGCTTACTCGGGTCCGTCGGCGAACCGATCAATCCCGAGGCGTGGATGTGGTATCGCGACACGATCGGCGGCGGCCGCACGCCGGTTGTCGATACGTGGTGGCAAACCGAGACCGGCGGCATCATGATCTCGCCGCTTCCCGGCATCACCACCACCATGCCCGGCAGCGCGACGCAACCGTTGCCCGGCATCAGCGCCGACATCGTAAACGACCAGGGCGAATCGGTGCCGCTCGGCGGCGGCGAATATATCGTCCTCAAACGGCCGTGGCCCGGGATGCTGCGCGGCATCTGGGGCGACGACGAGCGTTACGTGCAGACGTATTGGTCGAAATTTCCGGGAATGTATCTGGCCGGCGACGGCTGCAACCGCGATGCCGAAGGCAACTTCTGGTTCATGGGACGCATCGACGACGTGATGAACGTGAGCGGGCATCGTATCTCCACCACGGAGATCGAAAGCGCCCTGGTGGGCCATCCCAAAGTCGCCGAGGCCGCCGTGTGCGGGAAACTCGACGAGATGACCGGGCAAGCCATCTACGCGTTCGTCTCCCTGCGCGGGGCCAACCCCGGTTCGCCCGAACTCGGCGACGAACTGCGCGAGTTCGTGGGCGAGAAGCTCGGCAAATTCACCCGGCCGAAATACATCACGTTCACGCAAGAACTCCCCAAGACGCGCAGCGGCAAAATCATGCGCCGTCTGCTGCGCGACATTGCCGAAGGACGAACGCTCGGCGATACCACCACGCTCGCCGATTCGGCCGTCGTCAAAGAACTCCAAGACCGCGCAAAAATGGAGAGCGGCGAAGAGTAGCGGCTGCGTCTAGATCGGGCGCGACGGGGTGACGCGCCCGGCCAGGACGTCCCGTACGGGGATCGGCGGATAATCGACGCTCTCGTAGAGGCTGTTCTGCCACGCGAGCGCGATGAGATTGCGATACATCGTGGCGCCGCGCGCGAGCTGTTCGTCGGTAAACGCCACGGCGCGCGCCGACCCACGCTGGAAATCGCCGCTTTGGTAGAGTGCGTAGAGCGGATCGACCGCGCTCGCGGTACCCTGCAAATAGGTTCCGACCATCGCCGCGATCTCGCCTTGCGAGAGCAGATGCCCGGGCGCTCCGGCCGAATATGCCGGAATCCGTGCGGCGACTGCCGCCGCTTTCGCATAGCGATCCACGAACGTGCTCTCGAAATATGCGTGGATGTGCCTGCGCGTATAACCGTGCGGATTCGGGTAACGGCCCCAGCCGTTGTAGTGAATCGTAATGTGCAGCGGCTGGCTGCCGTCGGCGACGAAGTGGCCCCAATCGCCGAGATCGCGTAGCGTCAGCGTCTCGCGCAGCGCCCGCGCGGCGGAGAATCGCTGCCGTGCCACCGCCGTGTGCGCGTGCTGCGCCATGTATGCATCGACGCGCCAGTATGCGAAATCTTTGCGCACCCGTTCGAACCCATCCATGATCGTGTAGGGAACGTACCCCACGCGATACGGCGTCGTGCTCGCGTTGGCCAGCGCATCGGCGTATGCCGCCATGCTATCGGGCAGCGCGTTCAAACGCACGACCCCCGCAACGCTGCCGTCGTCGCCGACGTCCAGAAAATGGCCCGCATCGTGATCGGCGTCCCACGACTCGCCCGCGCCTTTGATGTTGTCCTCCTCGGGGCCGAGCGCGGCAATCTCCGCAATTGCGGCCGGCGAGCGCACGAAGGCGGGGAGCTGTGCGGGCAGCTTCTCCGCCGCGAGGCGGCTGATGAGCGTGTGGCCGGCCGTCCCCCAGGCTAGTGCGGCCGCCGGGCTCAGCGAGGCTCCCGCGAGCAAGGCAAGGGTGAGCGCGATCGCCCGCGCGCGCGCACCGATCGAACGGTGGATCATGCAAAAAACTCCGTTAGTTGATCGAGGTGTTCGATCCGCGTCGCCGGCGGCAACGCGGCCAGAATGGTAGCGCCGTAGCGCGTCGATGCGGCCCGGCCGTCGAGGATCGCCACCACCCCGCGGTCGTTCATGCTGCGAATCAGCCGTCCGAAGCCTTGTTTGAGACGCACGGTGGCGGCGGGAATCATGTAATGCTCGAACCCGTCCAGGCCTCGGCCCTCCAACGCCTTGATGCGTGCTGCAACGAGCGGCTCCGTCGGCGAAGGAAACGGCAGCCGGTCGATGATGACGCACGAGAGCGCCTCGCCGACGACGTCGATGCCCTCCCAGAACGTCCCGGTGGCGAAGAGCACCGCGCTTGGCGTTCTGCGAAACCAGTCGAGCAGATGCGCGCGCGGCATTTCGCCTTGCAGCTTGATGGGGAACGGCACGCGTTCGCGCACCAGCGCATAGACTTCGCGCAAGCGCGCGTACGAGGTGAAGAGTACGAACGCGCGGCCGCGCGTACGGTCGAGACACTCCTCGACGATCGGCGCGGCCCGGCGCGAAAAATCGTGCGCTTTCGGGTTGAGCTGCGCGGGTGCAATGTAGAGCCGTGCCTGCTTCGCGTAATCGAACGGCGAAGGAGCGACGAACTCTTGCGCTTCGTCGACGCCGAGGGATCGCTTGAGGAAATCGAACGAACCGCCCGCAATCGAAATCGTGGCGCTGGTCAGCACGACGCTTTGGGTGCGCGCAAAGAGCGACGCGCGCAGAAAATCCGCGACGTCGTACGGCGCGCTGTTGACTTCGTAACGCGCGTCGCCGTCGCCGCGCTCCACCCACGCAATCGCGTCCTCTTCGGGTGCGTGCGCGCGATCGATCGTCGCTTCGTGGGCGAGGACACCGCGCAGGGCGAGGTCGCGCCGGCGCTCCGCCTCCGCATCGTTCTCCGGTTTCTTCTTGAGCGCATCATGCCAGTTGGCATAGACCCAGTTCTCGAGCTTATAGAGCGTTTCGCGCAAGCGTTCGAGGGCCGGCCATGCCGCTTCGTTGGCGCGCAGCGGATAGCGTTCGCCCGGCACGCTCGCCAGCGCCGATTCGAGCCCGCGCAACCCATCGTCGAATTCGCTATCGAACATCGCCGGCAAATGATAGGTGCGATGCATCTTGTGCAACATGCGCGTGAGCGAGCTGCGCGAAAGCGTCGCGGTAAGCGCGTCGGTCGCCCAACGCTCGGCTTGATGCGCCTCGTCCAACACCGCGACGTCGTACGGCGGCAGCAACCCTCCGCCCATCGCGAGATCGAGAAAGAAGAGCGCGTGATTGACGACCACG
>DAHUXY010000023.1 GCA_027315505.1 Vulcanimicrobiota bacterium
GCGAGCGGACGCGATGCGTTCGCTCGCCGCATATCTTAGCGAGCACGTTCCCGACCTGCTCGCAATCCACGGTGTCGATGAAGGCGATGCGTTAGCGCTCGCCACGCGCTTCGAGTACGGCTGGGGCTATCGCGGAAGCGAGGCGCTGTTTTGGTCGAACGCGTATCGTGCCCGTGCGATCCACGATCGCTATCTCCCGGCGCCGCTGCTGCGCCCCTTCGAACGGCGCGGGCTGCTCTGCATCGAGGGCGAATGCGCGGGGGCCAACCTGGCGTTGAGCGCCGTGCGGTTCTCACCCGATCGCGCACGCGCGCACGAGGTACGGTTCGTGCGCGAGCAATTGCGCAGAATGGTGGGCGATGCATTGTTTTTCGCGGCCGCGTTCGATCCGCGTTTGCGGCTGCAGTCGCTCGGCTTTACGGTGGTTTCGGCACCCGACGGCGGCGAGGCATTGGCGATCGGCCTGCGTGGCTTCGTAGCGGGCGTCGCAACGGCGGAGGATGCAGCGTTCGGTAACGCGCTGAGGCTTACAGCGCGCCGCTAGAGTTTGATGGTTGCGCGTCCCAGGCATGGGATGCCGCCGCCGCAGACCGATGGATCCCAGCGGGCGGTAGCGAGCAACGCTCCGATGTTGGCCTCGGTGGCGGCGTCGAGCGGGGGCTGGAAGACGACCTGTTTGGTGTGTCCGTCATCGCCGACGGTGACCAAGAGCGTCACGTGGACTCCGAGGGCGACGAGCGCTTTGAATACGCTTGGGTCGAGCACCGGATCGTGCTGCTCGGCTCCTAGCGGCAAGTAGCCGACCACCGCATCGCGCGCAACGCTCGCGATTTTGCGGACCGGCTGCGGCGTCGGCGTCGTCTGCGGCGCGCCGGTGCCGGACGAGACGGCTACGGGCGCAGCCACCGCGGCTAGCGGGGCGGCGGCAACCTGGAGAACCCGCGCCGGCTTCTTGGCCATGCGATGGGCTAGGCGGGGCAGCGCCGTGCCGGCGGGCGCGGGGCTGCGCGTTGGTTGCGGCGTGTGCGCGGTTGCTTTGGCCGCGCGCGGGTGCGGCGGTTTCGCCCGCGTCTGAATCACGATTCGCTCGACCGGAGAGAAGACGAGGGTTTCGAGCGTTTGGTCGCGCGACGGTGCGACGATGGCCGGAACGAACAGCGCCGCCGTTCCATGCAGCAGCAGCGAAGCCAGGAGCGCAGCTTCCAGCGGCCGTCGCCGGAGCGCCATCGCGAGGTTCATGCAGCCCCCCTCAAGGGTGTGTCCCGTCACAGCGTTCCTACGCGCCGGGTCGTGACGATCCCCTTTATCGCGCCGCCGAGCAGGGCCGGCTTAAGCGAATTTCGCAGAGAGGGGCATGATCGATACGGAGATCGTCCTCTATCAGGCCGAGTGGTGCGGATACTGCGCGCGCGTCCGCTCGAAATTTACGGATATGTTGCTCGACTACAAGTGCGTGAACGTCCCTCCGGAGCATCATAAGCGGACGCTGCTCAAGGAGCTGTTCGGCGTTACCGGCATTCCCTCGATGACCGACGGCGATGTGAAGATCGCCGACGACGACGATGCGATTATCGCCTACGTTCGCGAGCGGTACGGCAAGAAATAGCGCCGCGCGGCGATTCTATCGAGCGACGATCGAGGCTGCGACCGCAGCGCCGGCAACGGTGGCGGCAAGGTTCACGGCATCGTTTTCGAACCACGCGATCCCACGGCGGACGACGGTGGCGGTACCGCAGATGTGGGGATCGCTTTCGCAATCGCGCTTGCATGTGGGGCAGTAGCGTAATGCTTGTACGCTGCCGCCGAGCAGCGAATCGACGGTTGCGCCGATAAACCCGGCTAGCGCGATCGGCCAGAACGGTGCGACGTGCGCGGCTTGCGCTACGAGCGCTACCGCTACCGCACCGATCGCCGCAGCGGCGGTTCCCGCCGCCGAGATGCCGCCCGAAAGCCCGGCTGCGAGCGGTCGCAACGTTAGGATCGAGCGGGGCCGTCCGCCGATCCAGGTGCCGATCTCCGTACCCCACGTGTCGGAGGACGCCGCCGCGAAAGCGCCCGCAAAGGCCGCTGCAAGCGGCGCTCCCAGAAATCGCGCGAGAACGATGGCGGCCGCCGCGATGCCGCCGTTCGCAAGCACTTGGCGTGCGTCTCGTGCGCCGGATTTTGCAACATCTACGAGCCCGCGCTTGCGCTCGCGCCCCAATCGCGAGAGCAGCGCCGACGGAACGAAGAAAGCGAAGAGTACGAGCGCTGCGGGCCATCCGCCCGCGCCGAAAGTGGCCGAGCCGATCGCCCACGCGGCGATGGCGCCGGAGCGATCCAGGGCGTGCGCTCGGAATGCGGCGTACGCGACGATTGCCGCCAGCCCGCATCCGAACGCGATCTGCGTCACGCGGTTGCGTGTGCCGTGAAATGGCGCTCGAGCGCGTCGAGCAATCCGTCGGTGGTGAAGACGTCGGCCACGACGTCCGGCTCCAGCCCGAGCGCTCGCGCCGCGTCGGCGGTGATCGGCCCGATACAGGCCACCACCTTGCCGCGCGCCGCATCGCGGGCCGCGGCTGCGCCGCCTAACGAGGCCGCAAAAGCATCGACCGTGCTCGCGCTGGTAAAGGTGAGGATGTCGGCGCGTTCCACGTTGGCGGCGAACGCATCGTCGTGGGAGAACGTCGTCTTGTATGCCGCGGCAACCGTCACGTCGCGATCCGCGTCGCGGAGCATCTGCGGCAACACGTCGCGCGCATCTTGCGCGCGATAGATCGCGATCCGATCGCCCTCGCGCGTCGCTTCCATCAGCGCGCGAGCGATCTCTTCGCCCACGAATGCGGCCGGAACCAGATCGGGTCGCACGCCGTAGCGCTCCAAGCGCTGCGCGGTTTTACTGCCGATCGCCGCGATCTTCACGCCGCCCAGCAGGCGCGCATCCGCGCCCAGCGACCGCACCCGGTCGAAGAATGCATCGACGCCGTTTTGCGAGGTAAAGACGATCCACGCGTAGTTCGCGATCTCGTCAACGAGGCGATGCGCCGCGTGGACGTCGTCGGGCGGGCCGATTTCGATGGCGGGCGCGAGAATCGGTTCGATGCCGCGCGCGTAGAGCGCGCGCGCGAAAGATTCCGCTTGGGCGGCCGGCCGCGTCACCAGGACGCGCTTGCCAAAGAGCGCGCCGGCGTCGAACCACGCAACGTCTTCACGCACCGAGACGACCTCGCCGATAATGACGATGGCCGGAGCGCCGAGCCCCGCCCGTTGCGCCTCGCCCGCGATCGTCGCGAGCGTCGCGACGACGGTGCGCTGCGTCGGCCGCGTGCCGTCCTGAATCACGGCGGCGGGCGTGGATGGCGCGAGGCCGTGCGTGATGAGTCTCTCCGCGATCGCTGCGAGGTTGCCCATCGCCATGAGGAGCACGAGCGTGCGATGCGGGTCGGCGAGCTTCGCCCAGTCCAGCGTCGACTCGGGCTTGGTCGGGTCTTCGTGGCCGGTTGCCACCGTAAACGCGGTGTTGTGGTCGCGATGCGTCACCGGAATCCCGGCGTAGGCGGGCGCGGCGACCGACGAGCTGATGCCGGGAACGATTTCGAACGGAATCCCCGCCGCGCGCAGTTCTTGCGCCTCTTCCGCTCCGCGCCCGAAGACGAACGGATCGCCGCCCTTCAAGCGCACGACGCGCTTGCCTTCGCGCGCTTTGCGTACGATCAGCGCCTCGATTTCGTGCTGTGGAAGCGCATGGTTGCCGCCGCGTTTGCCGACAAAGATGCATTCGCAATCCGCCGGAACCATCGCGACGGTCGGGTCGCTGGCGAGGGCGTCGTAGAGCAGCACGTCTGCGTTTCGCAGCGCGTCCGCGGCGCGTAACGTCAGCAGGCCCGGATCGCCCGGGCCTGCGCCTACGAGGTACACCTTGCCCGGGCGGCTACTCATCCGCGTCGATCGCCGCCGGCGCCGGTAGCAAGTGGGCGATGTGGTCGGCGAGATCGAGCTCGAAGAGTTCGTCGAGCACGCGCGCGTGCGAAATCGCTTCGGAGTGATTGCGCGATGCCGTCGCGCGAATGCGGGTGACGGCCGAGTGGAGCAGCTTCGAAACGATCGTCATCGACATGCCCGCCACCAGCATCTTCTCGCGTTCGGTTAATTCGGGGCAGCGAGCGAACAGGCGCGCGACCTCGGATTCGCGGATCGCTTCGGCTTTGCGCGTCAGCGACGAGATGATCGGCACGGCTACGCGCGCGCGATACCATTCGTCGAACCGCTCGATGTAGGATTCGATGATCTCTTCAACGTCGGGAATCGATTCGCGCCGCGTGTCCAAGTTTCGGTCGACAACGGATTTGAGCCCGTCGATGTCCACCATCGCCACGTTGGGTATCTCGACGACGCTGGGTTCGCAATCGCGCGGTACCGCGATGTCGATGATGAAGAGCGGCCGCTCCGGGCGCGCCGCCATCGCCGCCGCGATGTTCTCACGCGTGAGCACGAAGTGCGATGCGCCGGTGGACGTCACGACGATGTCGGCGGAGGAGAGCGCTTCCACGAGGCCCGGCATCTCGACGGCTTCGCCGAACCCGACCTCGGCGATCAAATCTTGCGCGCGCGACATCGTTCGATTGGTGACGATCAGATGCGTCGCGCCTTCATGCCGTAAACGTTTGACCGCGGTACGGCCCATCTTTCCCGCGCCGATGACGACGACCGAACGGCTATCGAGCGATCCTAGCCGAGCCTTCGCGGCTTCGATCGCGGCGGTCGCGATGGAAACGGATTCGTCGCCGATGTGGGTCTGCGAGCGGGCGGTCTTTCCGGCGTTGAGCGCCTCGCGAAAGAGCCGGTGCAAGCTCTTGCCCAGCGCCTTGGCTTGGTGCGCGGCGATGTATGCGTCCTTGACTTGGCCCAAGATCTCGGCTTCGCCGATCAGCATCGAATCCAAGCCGGTCGCCACGCGAAACAGGTGTTCCACCGCCTGGCGCCCGAGCAGCGTGTACATATACGAATCCAGATCGTATCGGGTGCGCGCCGAGCCGTGGCCGAAGTTGCCCAGGAACGATTTGAGCTGCACGACGCCGGCTTCGTAGTCGTCCAGCTCGGCATAAATTTCAAGGCGGCCGCAGGTTTGCAGCATCGCGGCTTCTTTGACGGCGCCGTAGTCGCGTAGGGCCGTCAGCGCTTCGGCCATGCGCGAGGCGGGGAAGACGTGGCCCTCGCGGACTTCCACGGGAGCGGTGTTGTGGGAGAGCCCCAAGCAAACGATCGGCACCTAGGCTATCCTCACGACTGGCGCACCGGTGAGCCCGCTAACGAACCGGACATAATCCGATCCTACGGCGCGGCGGCGCGGGCGGCAAGTGGAATGATAGCAGGCCGGGCTCACGGGCGCTCGAGGATCTCCGCCAGGCTGGCGTCGGCCGCGGCCAGGGTGAGTTCGATATCGCGCGTGGTGTGCGCGCTGGACACGAAGCCGGCTTCGAACTGCGAAGGGGCGAGATAGATGCCGCGATCGAGCATAGCGTGAAAATACTTCGCGTAGAGTGCCGTGTCCGACTTCATGGCGCTCTCTAAATCCGTGATGGGCGGTTCGGCGAAGAACAGGCCGAACATCGAGCCCGCGTAGGCGACCGCGTGCGGAACGCCGTGCTTGGTAAAGATTTCGGCTAAGCCGCCGGCCATCAGCTTGCTGAGCACCTCAAGGCGGTCGTACAGGGTTGCGTCGTCGCGGATAATGCGCAGGGTCGCGATCCCCGCGGCCATCGCCAGCGGGTTGCCGGAGAGGGTGCCGGCGTGGAAGATCGGTCCCTGGGGCGTCAGCTGCTCCATGATCGCCGCCCTTCCCCCGAAGGCTCCAACCGGGAGCCCGCCGCCGATCACCTTGCCCAAGGTCGTCAGATCGGGCGTGATGCCCTCGCGCTCCTGGACGCCGCCGCGGGCTACTCGAAAGCCGGTCATTACCTCGTCGAAGATCAGCAGGGCGCCGTTGGCGGTGCAAAGCTCGCGCAGCCGCTGGAGGTAGCCGGGCTTGGGCAGCACCAGGCCCATGTTGCCGACGTACGGCTCGACGATGACGCAGGCGATCTCGTTCGGCCGCGCTGAAAAGGCGGCTGCCAACGCGTCCGCGTCGTTGTACGGCAGCACGATGGTATCGGCCGCCGTCGCTTGCGTGATCCCCGGAGAGTTCGGGACGCCGAGGGTGAGCGCGCTCGAGCCCGCTGCGATAAGGAACGGATCGGCGGCGCCGTGGTAGCAGCCGGCGAATTTCACGATCTTCTCGCGACGCGTGTATCCGCGCGCGAGGCGCACCGCGTTCATCGTCGCTTCGGTACCGCTCGAGGTGAAGCGCACGCGCTCGACGCTGGGCACCATCGCGCACACGAGTTCGGCGAGTTCGCTCTCCGCTTCGGTCGGCGTCCCGAACGAGCTGCCGCGCGCGGCCGCGCTCTGTACGGCTTTGACGACGGCGGGGTGCGCGTGCCCGAGAATGAGCGGTCCCCACGAGAGCACGTAGTCGATGAATTCGTGGCCGTCGATGTCGCAGATCGTCGCGCCGCTCCCGCTCTTCATGAAGACGGGCGTTCCACCGACGGCTTTGAAGGCGCGCACCGACGAATTCACCCCGCCGGCGATCGAGTTTTTCGCGCGCGCGTAGGCAGAGATCGAACGCTCGAACTTCACGGTGTTCCTTTCGGCGGGGCGGCGCATGCGCGCAGCAAATCCTCGGGAGTGTTCACGTTGAGAAACCAGCGGTCGTCGCCCGAAATGATGCGCGAACGCAGCCGTTCGATCAGCGCCTGCATCGCACCCTTGCCCTCGCGCAGCAGGGCGAACCCCTCGCGTAGCAGCGCCGCGCGATCGTAGAGCGCGGCCAGCGGCTCGAGGCGTCCGTCGTGGCGATAGACCACCGCTTCGTCCTGCGGGGTCCAGGCGGCGTCGAGACGCTCCAGCGCCGTCCGCTCGATGAGCGGCAGATCGCCGGCCACGGCGAAGATGCGCGGCGCCCGCAAGGCTCCGGCCGCGCTCACCAGCGCGCCGAGCGGGCCCGCACCGGGCCAGCGATCGATCACAACCGGGCACGCGAGGCGCTCGTCGAGTTCGGGCGGGAAGCCTCCGCGCGCCGCAATCGCGATCGGCCAGCGGCCGCCGAGCCGTTCGAACACGCGCACGAGCAACGGCTCTCCACCGATCTCGCGCTCGAGTTTACCGGGTAATCGGCTCGCCATACCTCCGGCGAGAATGACGATCGCCGCATCCGGCGCGGCTTCGGCGGGGGATATCACGCCTGCCGGTGCCTGCGGGCGTACTCTTTGGCGAAATAGGTGATAACGATATCGGCTCCCGCGCGCACGAAGCACGCCAGCAATTCGTCGATCGCGCGGTCGCCTTCGATCCAGCCGTTGGCGATCGCCCCCTGCAGCATCGCGTATTCGCCGCTCACGTTGTACACCGCGATCGGTACGTCGAACGTGTCGCGCGCCTCGCGCACGATGTCCAAATACGGCAAGCCCGGCTTCACCATCACGATGTCCGCGCCTTCGTCGATATCGAGAGCGATTTCGCGCATCGCTTCACGCGCGTTGGGCGGATCCATCTGATAGGTCCGACGATCGCCGAATTGCGGCGTCGAATCGGCGGCTTCGCGAAACGGTCCGTAAAATGCCGAGGCGTATTTCGCGCTGTACGCCATGATCGTGATATCGGTAAAGCCGTGCGCGTCGAGCGCGTGGCGAATCGCTTCGACGCGGCCGTCCATCATGTCGGACGGCGCGATGATATCGACGCCCGCCCGCGCGTACGTGACGGCGGCGCGCGCGAGCAGCTCGACCGTCGCGTCGTTGTCCACGTTGCCGGCTGCGTCGACGATGCCGCAGTGCCCGTGGTCGGTGTATTCGCAATTGCAGAGATCCGCGATCACGAGCATATCCGGGAGTGCCGCTTTGATCGCGCGCACCGCTCGCTGGACGATGCCGTTCGGGTCGACGTTTCCGGACGCGGCCGCATCTTTGCGTTCGGGAATGCCGAAGAGCAGAACGCTATTGACGCCTAGCGCCGCGAGTTCGCGCGCTTCGGCGACCGCGCCGTCCACGGTGAAGCGGCTGATCCCGGGCATCGACTGCAGCGGCCCCGCATCGCTCGAGCGCTCGACGATGAAGAGCGGCTGCACGAGGCGATCGACGCGCACGTGGTGTTCGCGGACGAGCGAACGCAGCGCGGGAGTGCGACGGAGGCGGCGTGGACGAATCGGCATCATCGTTGGTGGAGTTGCTCCGAAATTAAAGTGACGAAGGCATCGATCGACGCTTCTTCGCAGACGGCGTCCGGGGTGAATCCCGCGGCACTCGCGGCGCTGGCCGATTGCGGCCCCATCGCAGCAACGCGCGGGCGCTCCTTACGGTTGCGGAGTTCGGCGAGATACTGCTCCGACGCCGCGACCGATCCGCTCGACGGAAACGCGAGCACATCGGGCACGCCGTCGTCCGCGATCGACGAGGTGCCGGTCAACTCGATCACGGTGGCGCCGCGCTCGCGAAGAGCCGCGGCGATTCGGCTGGGGCGATCTTGCGTGCGCGGCAAGAGCACGCGCCTTCCGTGGAGCGGGGCCGGCGCGCCCGATCCGGCCGCCAGCATAGCGAGCAAATGCCGTCCCATCTCGACGCCGATCGCCTCGGCTTCGTCGAGCGAGCGTACGGTGCGTTCGAGCGCGTGACGGTAGACGGGGCCGTTCGGCACGGCATAGGCGCCGTCGACGTGGATCGTCGATTCGTCGAGCCGCGCGTGGACGCCGACCGGTGCATCGCAACCGGCCCGCAATTCGCGTAAGGCGGAGCGTTCGCAGCGGACGCAAAGCTCGGTGGCTTCGTCGTTGATCGCATCGCGGATGTGCGCCGTCAGCGCCTCTTCGCCGGCGCGCACCTCAACGGCCAACGCTCCCTGCGCCACCGCCGGCACGACGCTGTGCGGATCGAACGGCACCGTGTGGGTGGCCCGCAGACGCAAACGATTCAGGCCCGCCATCGCGAGGACGATCGCATCGTACTCGCCGTCTCGCAGTTTGCGCAGACGGGTATCCACGTTGCCGCGGATATCGCGAAACTCAAGGTCCGGGCGCAGCGCGGCCAACTGCCAGCGCCGGCGCGGGCTGGAGGTGCCGACGATCGAGCCGCTCGGTAACGTTTCGAAGCTTGCGTACCGTTCGCTACAGAATGCGTCGCGCGCATCTTCGCGCAGCGAGATCGCCGCGAGCTGCAGATCGGGCGGGAGTTCGCTCGGCAGATCCTTGCACGAATGCACCGCGTAATCCGCGCGGCGATCGCGCAGCGCGTGCTCTAATTCCTTGACGAAGACGTTGACGCTGCCGATCTCCGCGAGCGGCCGGTCCTGGACGCGATCGCCGACCGTGCTGATCGAGAGGATCGAGGTCGCTACGCCGCGCTCGGCCAAGCGCGCCGCGACCCATTTCGTTTGCGTCATCGCCAGGGCGCTGGCGCGCGTCGCGCAGACGATGCTCGACGTACGCGTCGGCGGGGCGTCGCTGCGCAGGTGTTCGATCGCGTGCTCCACCTCATGCTCGGCGAGGATGGGGTTCATGCGCGCGAGTTCGTCGATCGGTCGCTCCGCAAACGCGCGCAACACCGCGGCCCGTTCCGACGGGTCGGGAGCGACGGCCTTAACATATGCACGCACCCGCGCGAGCGTCCGCGCCGCGGCCGCGTACTCCGGCCCGAAATGCGCTTCGATTTCGCGCGCGACGCGCTTGGAGAAGGCCGGGGTGCTGCCGCCGGAATCGACCGTAAACGTGAGGTCGCCGACGCGCACGGTAGCGAGCATCGTAAAATCGCCCCGTTCGGGCGCGATGGCGTCGCATGCGAGAATGCGCTGCGCGCGCGCGTCGCCCACGACCGCGGCATTGACGGCGACGCTATCGGTCGCCGCGATCACCAGGTGCGCTCCCGTCGTATCGCCGGGCGCGTAGGCGCGCTCTTCGCACGAGCCGCCGGTTTCGGCGACCAACGCGCGCAGCCGCGCGTCGATCTGCGGAGCGATGACGCGCGTCCGGAAGCCGGAGGCTACGAGCGCCTCGGCTTTTCGCAGGGCGACGTTACCACCGCCGATGATGAGGGCGTGGCGCCCGTCGGGCAGTAAGGCAATAGGGAGCATGGGCTGGACGCATGACTTCCGCACCGGCGCGCCAAAAACTGCACGCACACGTGGGAAGAACGATCGAACGCCCCGCCCGTGCGGCTTTTGTCGGTGCTCTGGTGGCGGCGTTGATCACGCTGCCCGGCCTTGGCGCGGGCACGCTCTGGGATAATAGCGAGACGGCCTATGGCGAAGTGGCGCGCGAGGTGCTGGTTTACCATAGCTGGATCGTCATGCACCTCAACGGCGCGGCCTGGTTCGTCCAGCCGCCACTCTATTTCTGGATCGCCGCCCTGTGCATGAAGCTTTTGGGCGTGACGTCCCTGGCGCTCCGCTTGCCCGCCGCGCTGGCGACGATTTGCATGGGCGCCATGACGGGCTATGCCGTCTCGCGCCAGGTGGGGACGCGCGTCGGCATCTATGCCAGCGTGATCCTCTCGAGCTGCCTCATGCAAGCGGTGATCGGGCGCCTGGCGATTATGGACGCTCTGCTGGATCTGAGCGTCGCCCTCACGATTTTTTGGTGGTTTCGCAGCATCGAAGCGGGCGAAGACCGCTACTTCATCTACGGATGGATCGCGGCCGGCTTCGGCTTCCTGGCCAAAGGGCTGGTCGCGCCGGTCGTCGCGTTGATGGTAATGGTTCCGTTTGTGGTTTGGAACGTCCGCGCCGAGCGCACGAGGTTGCCCTCGCTGCGCGCCTGGGGGCTGGGCATCGGCGCGTGCATCGCGATCTCCGCGCCCTGGCTCGTCGCGATCGCCATCCACTCCGGAATCGGGGCGTTGATCGATCTGGTCGTGCACTACACGTTCGGACGTTACACCGGCGTCATCGAAAATCAAGCCGGGCCGATCTGGTACTACCTCCCGGTAATGATTCTGGGGTTCTTTCCGTGGATCGCGTTTCTGCCGATGGCGCTGGTCTACGGCGTGCAACAGCTCCGCGCGCGGTCGGCGAGCGATCCGAGCGTGGCGCGGCTGTGGCGCTTGGGCATCACCTGGATCGTCGTCCCGCTGGTGTTTTTCAGCTTCGCGCGGACCAAATTGCCGAATTACGTGGCGCTCGAATTTCCGGCGCTCGCGTTGGTGACGGCGCTCTATTTCGATGCGATGGTGCGGCGCGGCGTCTCTCGCGCGGCGATCGTTTCGGCTGCGACCGTGCCGATTTTTATCGGTATGATCGCATTTGCGCTGTGGGCGTTCTCGCGGGACAACCGTTTTCCGCCGGACGCCTATAGCTTGGTCCCCGATCTCGCAAGCATGGGCGCGGCCATCTTCGTCGGCTCCGCGCTGAGCGCGGTGCTGTTCGCGCGGAGGGCCACCATGGGCATCGCGCCGTACGCGCTGGTCGCGGCGACGCTGGTGGCGATGGACGTGCTCGCGCTCTTCGCGCTTCCGAAATCCGATCGCTTCAAGCCCGTGCCGCAATTGGCGGCGGTCATCGAGCGCGACCGGCAGCCCGGCGACGTCGTGGCGATCCAGAGCTATCGCGGCGCGAATTCGCTGGTATTCTACACGCAGCCCGGCGTGCGGATACTGGCGCCCGCCGGCGTCGCGCCCAACGACGATGCCTCAAGCCCGCGCGCGGTCGTGTGCGCGGCTCCGCGCGTCTGGCTGGTCGCGCCCAAAACGCGGCCGTCTTACGACCCCACCTACGGCCGGAATCGCCGCATCGTCGCGCAGTCCGGGAGCGCCGCCCTCTTCCTTATCGACGGGCCACGCTGTGGAAATCCCAGGGGCGTCTAAGCCCGCTCTCTTATGGTTGGCGCGTGCCCGCACATCCTAAAGTGCTCGTGGTCGACGACGAACTGCATATTCGCGAGTTGGTCGCTTTTATATTGGACGATTCCGGCTATGAGATCCGCGGCGTTCCCGATGGTTTCGAAGCGCTGCGGCTGCTAGAGACCTGGACGCCGGACGTGATCCTGCTGGACATCATGATGCCCAAGCTCGACGGCTTCGAACTCTTGCCGAAGCTGCGTCAACTCACCGACGCGCCGGTCATCGTGCTGAGCGCTCGCGGCGACGTCCAGGACCGGGTCGCGGGCTTGGTGCGAGGCGCCGACGACTACGTCAGCAAGCCGTTCGACCCGCGCGAACTCGAGGCGAGAATCGCCAAAGCGTTGCGCCGCCCGAAGCTGGCGGCGACGACGCTGCTGCGCTATGCGGATCTCACGATGGATTTGGAGACGCACAGCGTTACCCGCGGTTCGCGCGCGATTCATCTCACGCGGCGCGAGTTCGATTTGCTGCAGCGGCTGATGCGCTTTCCCCGGCGCGTTTTTTCGCGCGACGAATTGATCGAACACGTCTGGGGCTTGGATAGCAGCGTCGGTACCGGGGTCATCGAAACGTACGTTTCGTATCTCCGCGCGAAAATCGACGGCGGAGCCTCCAACCCGCTGATCCGTACGCTGCGAGGTGTCGGCTACTCGCTGCGCGACGGATGAAATTCCGCCAGCTTCGCAACCGATTAACCTGGTGGTACGCGCTGCCGGTCATCGCGCTGGTTATCGCGATCGCTGCCGGCGGCACCTCGATTCTCTTGCACGAGGCGGGGCGCGGCATTCAAGAACGTCTCCAGCTCGCCGCCCAAGACGTGGCGCGCCGGCCCGAGCAGGTGCGCGAGCATTATGGGGGAGCGGCCGATCTGGTCGCGATCGTATTTCGCCGCAACGGGGCGGTACTCTCAACGCAAACGATGCCGCCGTTCGATCGCGGCGGGCCACCGGGCGCGTCGCGCCCGCGGCAGCCGGGCTTCGCCGCCGGATTCGTCCTCGCGCCGTTCGGCGTACACCCGGTGGTGGTGGAGCGCAAGGGCTGGCGCGTCGTCGTGCTCCCGAGGGTCGCATGGCTCGCCGGCATTCTCAAGTGGTACCTGCTCGTCGCGGCGCTCGTCGTCTTGGCAGCAACGTGTTTGGCCTGGGTCATCGCCCGGTACGTCTCCGCCAAAGCCGTCGCGCCGCTGGTTGAAATGGCGAAGGCGCTCGACCGTTTGGCGGGCGGCGAGTTTACCGTCGCGCCGATTCGTACCGACGACCGCAGCGAACTCGGCCATTTGGTTACGCTCTTCAACCAGGCGGCCGATTCGATCGCGGTTTCGATGGAGGAGCGCAGGCGCTCCGAGACGATGATGCGCCAGTTCGTGGCCGATGCCGGGCATCAGCTGCGAACGCCGCTCACCGTCATCCTCGGCTACGTCGATATCTTGGGCGCGCGTTCCGGCAACGCCGATCCGAAGATGATGCACGTGTTCGACGTGATGCATATCGAAGGCCAGCGCATGCGCCGGTTGATCGATCAACTCCTGACGCTCGCGCGAATGGATCGCGAAGAGGAGCCGCACGATGAACGCGTTCTGATGTCCAGCATGGTCGAGTCACTGCGCGACGAGTTTGCCTTTCGTCTCGACCCTCCGGACGTGCGCGTCACGATCGAAGACGATGCCGCGATCTGCGCGAACGCGGACGAGCTCTACGAGGCCCTCTACAACGTTCTCGACAACGCGGTCAAGTACGGCGCGGGCGCGCCGATCGACGTGATGTTGCGGCGAACGGACGGCAATATCGCCATCGTGATTCAAGACCGCGGCCCGGGTATTCCGTCCGGCGAACGCGAGCGCATCTTCGATCGCTTCTATCGCGGAGCGTTTGCGGAGGGCTTGGAAGGCACCGGCCTGGGCATGACGATCGCCCGCCGCGGCATCGAACGCGCGCGCGGCACGATTTCGATCGAGAGCATGGAGCCCCACGGCACGCGGGTCGTGGCGGCGTTCCCGATCGCGCTATAAACGCAACGAGGGCAGCGCTTGCGCGCTGCCCTCGTTGCCATGCGTGACGAAGCGTCGCTACTTGTAGCTTGCGACGTCCGCTTCTTTGACGGGAGAGGCTTTGTTCGTGCCGAGCGAACCGCGAATGTAGGTGATCACGTCGGCGATGTCCTTATTCGAGAGTTGCCCCTTCCAGGCGGGCATCTGCCCGTTGTAGGCGGTGCCTGCTACTTGGATCGATCCGTGTAGCCCGTCGAGGACGATCCCGATGACCTTGTGCGGATCGCCGGTGACGACCGGATTGTTGGCGAGCGGCGGAATGGCACCGGGTTGGCCAAGGCCCGTAGCGGCGTGGCAGCCGGAGCAGTTCGTCGCATAGACCTTCGAGCCGTTCGCATCGGCCGGCGCGGCCGCCACCGTTGCGGGCGCCGCGGCGCCGCCGGTCGTACTCGTAGACGCGCCGGTCGCAGCCGCGGGTTCCGCGAGAATCTGCGCTTCGCTGAGCGAGGGCGGTTGCTGCGCCTCTTTAGCGACGATCGAGTCTTGCCCGTAAATCGAGAGCGCGACGATCGCCGCGATCGAGATAAACGTGCCCCAAAGGATCGGAGCGCGGGAACCGAACGAGCGCGTCGTGCTGCGGTCGAGCCACGGTAGCAAGAACACCACGACGACGAAGATCGTCGGAATGACGATCGCCGCGAACATTTCAACCCACGGCGCGTTGCCGAGGAAGATCGGGACGAAATTGAGCAGGCCGAAGAGCGAGAGGAAGTACCACGCCGGATAGGGCGTGAAGGCGGAGTTGGTGGGATCGGCCTTCGCGTCGAGGAACGGCGGAAGGACCATCGCGAGAAAGATCACGATCGCGAAGACGATCAGCGATGCGAACGCATCCATGAACATCTGATCCGGCCAGAAACGTCCGGGCTTGAGCTTGCGCGGATCCTGCGCAACCGGGCCGGCCGGGCCGTTGTGGCGGAAGATCGCCAAGTGCGCGCCGACCAATGCGACCAGCGCCGCGGGCATCAGCCACACGTGCAGGCCGAAGAAACGGTTGATCGTGTTGGTGCCCATGACGTTGCCGCCTTGAGCGATGCCCTGCAAGATTGCGCCGCCCGGCGGCAACCCCGCGATGTTGAGCGAGACTTGCGAGGCGAAGTACGCGTCCATGTCCCACGGCAACGAGTAGCCGGTTAAGCCGAGCACCAGGGTTACCAGGAGTAGCAGCAGCCCGACGACCCACTGCAATTCGCGCGGCGACTTGTAGGCGCCCCAGATCAAGACTTGCAGCAAGTGCAAGAAGACCAGCGCGATCATCGCCGACGAGCCCCAATAGTGAATGGAGAGGATCGCGTGTTCGAACGGGTTTAGGTAGATCGCGCGGGTGGATTCCCATGCGGTGGCCGCCGACGGCGCGTAGAAGAACGTGAGAAAAATGCCGGTGACGATCTGCATGATCATCGCGAACATCGTCGCGCTGCCGAAGACGTACCAGTAACTCGCGCCACCGGGGATGTCTTCCACCAAGAAATCCTTCGCCATCGAGACGAAGCCGGTGTGCGACTCAATCCAGTTGAGCATCGATGCGATGATCCTTCCTTACGATGTGTACGAGATAACGATGCGGTCGGGCACCGTCGATTTATAGCGAATCCACATGATCTCGGCGGCGCCGCTCTGCTCGCGCAGCGGGAGCGGGTCGAGACCGCGCGGGGCGGGCCCGGCGAGGTGCTCGCCATCCAGGTCGAACTGCGATCCGTGGCATGGGCATTCGAACTTGTCCGCGCCGTCGTTCCAGGCGAAGCGGCAGCCGAGATGCGGGCAGATCGGGCTGAAGATGACGAAGTCCATGTTTACCGCGTCGTAGCCGTCCACTGCGGCCGTGCTGCCCTTCTTGAAGAGGTTAGGACGCTTGGCTTCAAACTTGGCCGGATCGACCTTGATACCCCAGACGTACTCCTCGGAGGACTGCTCGGGAAGGTACGAATCCTTCGCCTTGAGCTGGAAGGTCAATTTGACCGGCTTGGCCGTTGCGGCTTGGAGCTGCTTGAGCTCGTCGGCCGTAAGCGGGGACCAGTTGCCCTTGGCCGTCTTGCTCGAGGGGAGCAGCGACCCGACGATCGGGATCGCTAGGCCTAGGCCGATGACGCCGCCGATCACGAGGGTG
>DAHUXY010000024.1 GCA_027315505.1 Vulcanimicrobiota bacterium
ACGACATCGTGGTCGCCGGGGACGCGTCGTTCGAACGCGATCGGTTCGAGGGGAGCCTTTGCGGCTGGGGCTGCATAGCCTTTGGTGATCGGCATCGGTAAGCTCTCTTGCTGTATTAGCGGTGTAAAGCGGAAGGCGCGCTTATTGCGACATCGGCCACGATTTCGTACGAGTGCAGGCGCGCGGCGTGGTCGTAGATTTGTCCGGCGATCATCAGTTCGTCGATACCCGTCGATTCCACGAAGGCGGCGATGCCGCGCCGAACCGTCGCCGGCGAACCCGTGACGGCGTACATCATAGTGTGCTCCATGCCGGCTCGTTCCATCGGCGACCACAGGCCCTCGGTGGAATCGAGCGGAGGCTGCAAGAGCCCCGGCGTGCCGCGGCGCAGGTTGATGAATTGCTGCTGCATCGAGGTCGAGAGCAGGCGCGCTTCGTCGTCGGTTGCGGCGGCAAAGACGCTGACGCACGCCATGGCATAGGGCTTTGCGAGATCGGGCGACGGCTGGAAACGGCTGCGATAGATCGCGAGCGCCTGCATCAGCAGATCCGGCGCAAAGTGCGAGGCAAACGCGAACGGCAAGCCGAGGGCCGCCGCCAACTGTGCGCTAAACAGGCTCGACCCCAGCAGCCAGATCGGGACGGCGAGCCCCGCACCCGGGACGGCGCGAATCGCTTGGCCCGGCTGTTCCGGCTCAAAATACTCGCGTAGCTCGAGGACGTCGTTGGGAAAGCGCTCGGCGCTCTCGTGCGGATCTCGGCGCAGGGCCCTGGCCGTGCGTTGGTCGGTTCCGGGCGCCCGGCCCAGCCCGAGGTCGATCCGGCCGGGGTAAAGCGAGGCCAACGTCCCAAACTGCTCGGCGATCACCAGGGGGGAGTGATTGGGCAACATCACGCCGCCGGAGCCGACGCGGATCGTCCTGGTCCCCCCGGCGATATAGCCGATGACTACCGAGGTCGCGGCGCTCGCGATCCCGGGCATATTGTGGTGCTCGGCCAGCCAGTAGCGATGGTAGCCCCAAGCCTCTGCGTGCTGCGCGAGGCTTAGCGAGTTATGGAAGGCGTCGGCGGGCGTCTTACCCTCGATGACGGGAGCGAGATCGAGGACGGAAATCGGGATCACGTTACCGATGAACCCGCGGCCTCCAACGGACGTTGCGCTTCTTTAACCAAATGCACAAAGGCACGGCTTGGGTGTTGTGTAAGCGTCCAGGGACCCAACCGGCAATCGAAGGAGAACGAGGCTACACCATGACCGAACTGCGCGATTTTCTCATGCTCACGTACGCCGAGCTAGAGGAGCTCAATCTGCGGGCCAAGCGGCAACGTGCCGAGCGCGTGCCTGCGGAGCAGGTCCAGGACGAGCGGCTTAAATACCTCGCAGGGGAGCCTCGGATCAAAGCCGTTACCGTCTTGTTCACCGACCTTGAAGGCCGGCTGCACATGCTGGACTACGACAAGAAGTTTCTGCTCAAGAATAGCGACAACCTCACGTTTGACGGCTCGTCGATCCGCGGGTTTACGCCGCAGCGCGAGAGCGATCTGCGCCTGTATCTCGATTGGAGCGCGTTCTATTGGGCTCCGGCCGACGTGTTCGGCCCCGGCAAGGTGCTGGTGTTCGGCGACGTGATCGATCGCGACGGGTCGCCGTTTGCCGGCGACGTGCGCGGCCGTCTCAAACGTCTAGCCACGAAGTATTACGAAAAGGACGGCTACACGCTCGCCGCCGCAAACGAAATCGAGGGCTTTCTCTTTCAGGGCCTCGACGCCGAGCGCCGGTACCACGAAACCGGCAAATTCGAATACGTTAACACCGGCGGCTATTACCATTCGCTGCCGGGCGATCCGTTGCGAAACTTCATCGACACGGTTGCGGAAGTGCAACGAGCGATGGGGTTTGAGAACGAGAAAGATCATCCCGAAGTCGCGCCCTCGCAGTTCGAAATCAATTATAGTTACGGCGAGGTCGTCGCCGCGGCCGATCAGATCCAGCTTTATAAACTCATCTGCCGTCAAGTCGCGACGCGCCTGGGCATGACGGTGAGCTTCCTGCCCAAACCGGTCGTTGGCGTGAACGGTAGCGGCATGCATACCAACGTCTCGGTCAGCAAAGAAGGGAAGAATCTGTTTTGGGATGCGAAGGGCGAGGAGCAACTCAGCCCGTTTGCATGGGAGTTCGTCGACCGCATTCTGACGCACGGCAGCGACGTATGTTTGATGCTTAACGCGAGCGTCAACGCCTATCGCCGTCTCGACCCGCACTTCGAAGCGCCCAACCAAATCAAAGCGTCCGCAGTAGACCGCGGCTCGATGGTGCGTATCCCGATCGGCAACGAACGGAGCGCGCGGGTCGAGGTGCGTAGCGTCGGGCCCGATGCGAACCCCTATATGGTGATGCTCGCGGTCTTTCAAACGGGGCTCGAAGGCACGATCAGCAATCTCAAAAACCTCCGCCAAGCCGAGCGGTATCTGCCCGACAACATCTACGATGCGTTAGCCGATTTCCGCAATTCGGAGTGGACGACGGCGTTGCTGGGCGAGGACGTGAAAAAACGCTACGCCGAACTCAAACAGGCGAGCGCGGATCGTTGCGCGCGCCTGCTCGGAACGTTTGTGAAGGCGCAAGAAGTGCAATACCACCACGAAGTCTATAACCAGTATCTCTGGAATCTGTTCTAGTCGCGAAAGGACGTTGAGTCAGAGGTCCCGGCTTTACCAAAGGATTACATTGCCGGGCTGACTGCGGGCGAGCGAGCGGCCGATGGAAATTATGAGCCAGTATATTTCTCTTAAGAAGAGCAGGCCATAATTATGTCATGGATCACCTCCTCGCCCCAGCGGGCAGGCGCCAAGAACGGGCAGCAACCGGCAGAGCCCGAATCCGCTTCCCCCGCGATCGTCTTAGAGCACGAGACTACGGTCAATTCCCGCAACGTTGCCGGAGCGAGCGCGATCGTCGAGCACATCACCTCGTCGCAATGCCGCCTCCGTTCGGTGGCGATGTTCGTCCGTAACGACGTGGTAGAGTTCGAAATCGGCATTCCGGGCTCTCCGTCCGCGCGGGCGATCGGGCGCGTCATCTCCCGGGTATCGGCGGGCCAGCGTTTTTCGTACCTCATCATGCTCGACCAAATGAGCGCGGCCCAAACCGACGCGCTCGCCCGGGCAATCGCGGAGGTCTATCGTCGCCAGGCGCTCTCGCGCACGTTGGAGCGCCACGTTGCCGAACTGCCCTCGACGGATCGGATTCGCTCCGACGTCCGCGTGGTCTCGCAGGTGGCGGTGCAATATCGAGCCGATAAGGGCGAGTTGCTGCCCGGTAAAGCCGGGGACATTTCCAGCGGAGGCCTCTCGCTGCTCTGCCGCTCGAGCTTGCTCGTGGGCATGGTTGTCGAGCTGCGCTTCACGCTCCCTTCGGACGTTTTGACGGTATACCCCGAGGAGACCCTCACCTTCGACCTGCGGACGGCGAGCTTCAAAGGTGCCGGGCGCGCCGATCTTCGCCGGCCCTTCGAGCTCATGGCCCTGCGGGCTCGCGTCGTCTCGAGGAATGCTGCCGGGAGCGGCGTTCAGAGTTACGGGCTCTCGTTTTACGGCATCGACGGCTTCACACGCGAGGAGATCGCGCGCTACGTCCACGCCGTTCAGTTAGGCAAGCGCCGCAGCTAAGCAGGAGCGGCTCGATC
>DAHUXY010000213.1 GCA_027315505.1 Vulcanimicrobiota bacterium
CGAGGCGTCGCAGTAATGCGGCGCCTCGTTTTTTGTCTACGCGCTCACCGTGTGCGCTCTCGGTTGCTCTCCGCCCGGGTTGCCCGCAGGCAGTGGGACGAGTCGAACTCGTCTACCCTTTACTCGAGCGTCCTCGCGAGGGATGGAAGGAGGCTGGGGCGCTTCGATGGTGTCGACTGCGGGCTTGATACACCACGCAGTTCCGGGTTCGATTCCCGGGCGCTCCAGCCACGACGGTCACACTCCGTTGCGCAGTCGCCGGAGGCGTGTTATTGTGGGTCTCGTATCAAGCCCGCAGGCACATCGAAGCGCGCGAGGCGTCGCAGTAATGCGGCGCCTCGTTTTTTGTCTACGCGCTCACCTTGTGCGCTTTTGGTTGAGTGTCCGCCCTGAGTTGGCCGCAAGTAGGGGTCGCGAGTCGAACTATCCGGGGCGGGGAACGTCCGCAAAGGTGAGGCGATTGCCGTCGCCGTCAGATAATTCGACCTTCCGATAAAGGCCTGGGGCAATGTCCATGTCCAAGCCTCGGATTCCTCGATGCGAAAGCGCGGAAATCTGCGCTTCGATATCGTCGACGAGAATAGTAGCCAGTGCATTTCCGGCGCGCATGGTATCCACGACGATGTAGACCCAGGCGTGTTCACGAAGTTGCCACATAGATTCACGATTTTCGGTGACCACCACATCCGGCGCTCGCCCAAAGATTCTTGTGTACCATTCCAGCGCCTTGCCATAATCTTTCACCGGAATACCCGCGAATAGATGCTCGACCGTGGAGCGTTCGGGGAAACTGTCCATGTCATGCGCTTCGACGCTTGCCGCTCGCAGGTCTGCGTGGGATAGACGGACGCTGGGGCGCTTCGATGGTGTCGACCGACGACCTGATACATCGTTCGGCTCCGGGTTCGATTCCCGGGCGCTCCAGCCGCGGCGCTCCACCCGCGTTGCGAAGTCGTCGAATATGTGCTACCGTCGATTCTGTATCAGGTCGTCGGACACATCGAAACGCGCGGGGCGTCGCAGTAATGCGGCGCCTCGTTTTATTTTGTTGCGGCGTGCGCCTTAGGCTGAGTGTCCGCCCTCAACTGCCCGCAGGCGGCGGCGATATCGCGACCCATGTTGTGGCGGACCGTGGTCGGCACTCCCGCCGCATCTAAAATGGCCGCGAATTGCCAAATGGCGTCGTCCGCCGTTCCCGCGAAAGGGCCGTCCGGGGTGGCGTTATACGGGATGAGGTTGACGTGGTACAGCTTGCCGCGCATCAGTTCGGCGAGTTGATGCGCGCACTCGCCGGTATCGTTCACGCCGGCGAGCATGACGTATTCGAAAAACACTTTGCGACGGGTCGTCGCCACGTATCGCTCGCAGGCTGCAAGCAGTTGCTCGGTATTGTAGCGGCGAGTCACCGGCATGAACGTGTTGCGCACTTCGTCGTTCGGAGCGTGAAGCGAGATCGCGAGATTCACCTGCAACCCTTCCAGGGCGAACTGGTCGATGCGATCGACCAATCCGACGGTGGAAATCGTGATGTGGCGATGCCCCAGCCCGAACCCGTGCGCGTCGTTGAGCAATGCCACGGCGCTCATCACCGCATCGTAGTTATGAAACGGCTCGCCCATCCCCATGAACACGATGTTGGTGATCTTCTTGCCGCGCGTCGCAAGATCGCGAGCGAAGAAGCGCGCTTGATCGAAAATTTCGGTCGCTTCGAGGTTTCGCGTGAAGCCGGCTTGCCCGGTCGAACAAAACGCGCACGCGAACGCGCAGCCCGCTTGCGACGAGATGCACACGGTCGTGCGATCGCCTTTGTGCTCCATCAGCACCGCTTCGACTTCGTTGCCGTCGCGCAGGCGGAATAGCCCCTTGGTCGTCTTCTCATCGTGCGAGCGCTGCACGACGATCGGCTCGACCGACGAAAACGTCAGCCCTCGCTCGGTCAGTTCGGCCCGCAGCTCTTTGGGAAGCGTGGTTACCGCCTCCACGTTTTCGAGCAATTCTTTGTTCGCGGCCCGGTAGATCTGCTTGAGCCGGTAGGGCTTCAAGGCAAACGCCAGCGCGAATTCATCCGCGTCGGCAAAGCCGATGCGGCGGGCGTTATCGTTGAACCAGGTGGTTTGGGCGTCGCGCTTCACGGCGCCCATGATACCACGAGGCGCGCTAAAAGAGTCCGACTTGTTCGGGCGGGCCCGGGAGCGGAGGCTCGCTCAGCTCGGCAAGCTTCGTCCGCACCGCCTTCAGATCCGACCAAACCAGGCGCTTGACGCCTTCGAGTTCGCCGCCGGTCTGACGCAGGAGATAGGCGGGGTGATAGGTGGCGATCAGGGGGATGCCGAGCGGCCCTTCGTACCAGGTACCCCGCATCTTGCCGATCGCGAACTCGTTCCCGAGAAAGCTCTTGGCGGCCGGCGCCCCAAGCGCCAAGATCGCGCCGGGGCGAATGATATCGATCTGCTCGTCGAGGTAGGGGCGGCAGTTGGCCATCTCGGCCGGGTCGGGGGCGCGATTCTTCGGCCCACGCGGGCCCGGCGAAGTGGGGCGGCACTTGACCGTATTGCAGATGTACACGTCCTCACGAGCGAGGTCGATCGCGGCCAGCATCCGTTCGAGCAATTGCCCCGCGCGCCCGACGAACGGCCGGCCCAACAAGTCCTCGGTCTCGCCGGGGCCCTCGCCGACGATCATCAGCCGCGCGCACGGATCGCCCTCGCCGTAGACGTTGTTGCGCCGCTGCGAGCCGATCGCGCAGAGCCGGCAGGCCGCGGCCTTCGCGGCCGCTCCCGCCAGGAGCCTCAAGCGGCGCGCCCGTTCTTCAAGCGTCACTACTCGCCGCCGATCGCTTCGACGAGCACCGCCTGCCCGAAGGCGACGACTTTGCACGACCCGTCGCCGTCCTCGGAGACGTAGAACTGCAACCCGACGACCGCATTGGCGCCGAGCGCGTCCGCGCGTTTATAGATGCCGTCCATCGCCTCGGAGCGCAGATGCTCGGCATCGCTCAAGAATTCGCCCGGCGACATGCCGATGAGCATCCCCAAGCTGCGAAAGGTGGCCCGCAAGCGATTGCGCGGGCGCGTGGCGATGCCGGAGACGTACCCGAACGTCCGCACGATGCGATAGCCTTCGAGATCGTCGAAGGTCGAGACGGCTTCACGTGCGATCACGCCGAAGCTCCGCAATAGGACATGGCGCAATCTTCACCATCGGTGCTCATCATCCGTTTGGACGCGATCGGCGACGCGGTCGCGTTAACGCCGCTGCTCCAGGCCCTGGCGCAGAGCGGGATCCCCGCCGACGTCGTGCTGCGAGCCGAAAACTTCGACGCGTTGACGCCCTCGGCCGCGCGCGAGCGCTTTATCGCACCCTTCGCCCTTCGCTCCGATACGAGGGAAAATCTCGCGGCGATCGCCCGTTTTGGGTCGAAACTCGCGGAGCGAGCCTACACCCATGCGCTCGTTGCGACCGAAGATCCCGGGGGATACCGGCTCGCCGCGGCGACCTCAGCGCCGGCGCGCATCGGTTTCGATAATGGCTGGGGCAAGCCGCTCAAGACGCTCTGGGTACGCTCCCTGCTCACGCAAACGCTGCACCGCGCCGCCGGATTAGATTCCAATGCGCCGCACGAATGCGAGGCGCTGTTCGCCCTGGGCCGAGGGTTGCTCCCCGCAGCGACGCCGAGCAAGGACCCCGCGGTGTTGCGACCGTTCGTCGTCGACGGGGCCGATGCGGCGGACCCACGCATCGCGCTGCAGATCACCGACAAATGGGAACGCCTGGGTATCGCATTCGAAGACGTCACGCGACTCGCCCGCGATCTCGCCGCTATCGCCCCGTTGCGTGCCGTCGCTTCGGCTCGCGAATCGGCCTATGCCGCGCGCTGGCACGAGCGCACCGGCATCGCGGTCGAACTCTTCGAAACGCTACCGCCGTGGAAAACCGCGATTGCAAACGCGCGCGCGCTCGTCGCGCCGGATTCGGGAGCCATCCATATCGCCGGCATGGCCGGCACGCCGACGGTCGCAATCTTTCCGCCGGGCCCCGCCTTCGAGTTGCAAGTGGCACGCTGGCATCCATGGGCGGCCCCGTACCGAGCGATCGAAGCTACGCCGGAATGGCATCGCAGCGCCGGCGAGGCGTTGGACGCATTGCTCGGCTAGCGGCACGCCCCGCGGCGGCGGTACAGTTCGATTCCGCCGCGATGCAGCACCCTCGCATAGACGCCGGAGCGAACCAGCGCATCCACGCTCGCACCGTATTCGACCAGCCGGGGCGACTCCGGATAGTCGCGATCGAGCAAGACGAAGCATGCGTGCGTGATGCGCGCGGGATCGTCGGGGAGCGGGCGCGCGTAGGGATCGCGCAACGCGAGATGCGTGTAGGCCTCTTCTTGCGTTGCGATGCTGATATCCGGCGGCAGGCCGCGCAGCACGCGTTCCAGCGCTGCATCCCGGGGGGCGGGCAGATGAAGGTTGAGGCCCGGATGAAGTGGATTCGCCACGGCGTACTCCAGCACGCACAGCGCGATACACCACCAGAGATACTTGCGTGCCCGCGGTGCCTGGAGGCCACCGACCGCGAACGCAAACGCCACCAGCACGTAGCCGATCCAGGCTCCGGCGTAATGCGTCCCCAGCGTGAATGTGGTGGACATCCGCGAGAGTAGGACCTCGGCCAGCGGAGCGGCGGCCAACCACATCATGCGCGAGCGAAACGGGAGAAAGAGCAGCGGCCCAAACGCTAGCGCGAAAAATCCCAATCGTTCAAAGACCCCGAGCGGGAAAAGCGCGCGGAGATCGGCGGCGCTCCAGGCGTAGAAGCGCGTGGGCGCCCATTGGGGATTCGCCGCGGCATGCGGCTGGATGGCCAGAAAAAAGACGCCGAACACCGCCAAGGAGGCGACGCAAATCCCCATCGCATAGCGGCCGGCGGCGCTGCCGCGATATCGCCACGCTCCCATGCCGCCGGCAGCGGCCAAGAAGAGTGCTTGGTCCTCCTTCACGCACAACACGATCGCGGCCGCGAAGGCGGTTGCGACCAAGTATCCGCCGTCGAACGCCCAGAGCATCCACGCAACCGCGGCGGGCGCGAACCCGTTTTCGTGAAAATCCGTGAAGATCGCGCCGCCGAGCGCCGGATAGAGAAAGACGGCCGCAGCCGTCAATCGCGAGAGCCCCCGATCGCCGTGCCGCGCGACGATTCCCGCAATCGGCGGTATGACGAGCGCTCCGGCGATCGCCTGAAGCGCGATCAGCGCGGCCGGCGAGCGCACGAGCGCAATGACGGCTCCCACGACATAGAGAATCGGCGAAAAATGGAACGCGTAATGGCTGCCCTCGACGGCATTGCAGAAGCATCCGAACGCGCTCGCCGCGGTCTGCGCGAAGATACCAAAATCGACGAAATTGCGATGCGCCGCATACCGCACGACGCCCAAGGCCGTAAAGAGCACCGCATACAGTGCGGTAAGCCCCCAAACGGCCCGATCCTTCACGCGCTTACGCCTTCGCCGGCGTACGGCGCTGCTGCAAGTACGGCCAAATAAACGGGTCGACGTCGCCGTCTAGAACGCGCTGTGCGTCTCCGACGTCAACGTTCGTGCGGTGATCCTTCACCAGTTGATACGGCTGCAGCACGTACGAACGAATCTGCGATCCCCATTCGTTGGCTTGCCGCTCGCCGCGCAGCTCGTTCATCTTTGCGTCGCGTTCTTCGGCCGCCCGCAATACCAGCTTGGCGCGCAAAATCGTCATCGCAACCTCGCGGTTTTGCGCTTGCGAGCGCTCCTGTTGCGATGCCACCACGATACCCGTGGGGATATGCACGATGCGCACGGCGGATTCGGTCTTGTTGACGTGCTGCCCGCCGGCGCCGCCGGACTTGAACGTTTCGAAACGCAAATCGTCGGGTTTGATCTCGATATCGCTCTTCTCCCCGGCTTCGATCTCGGGCACGATATCGACAGCGGCGAACGAGGTGTGGCGACGGTGCGCCGCATCGAACGGCGAGAGACGCACCAAACGATGCACCCCGCGTTCGCTCTCGAGCATGCCGTAAGCGTTGCGACCGCGCAAGAAAAACGTGACCGATTTGAGGCCGGCTTCCTCTGCCTCGGACTGCTCGACGATTTGGGTGCGAAAGCCCTTGGCTTCGGCCCAACGCAGATACATGCGCAGCAGCATCTGCGTCCAATCGGCGGCGTCGACGCCCCCGGCGCCCGCGAAAATGCTCACGATGGCGTTGTGGCCGTCGAATTCGCCGTCGAAATTGGCCGCCATCTCCAACGCTTCGATCGCAGATTGGACGCCGGCGAGGCCGGCATCGATCTCGCGCTCGGCAGCGGGATCGGCGTCAAAGAGTTCGAGCATCTCTCGCGCGTCGGCAAGCGCGCTCGCGGCGCCGTCCATCCGCGCGACCTCTTCTTTGAGGTCGGCCAACTGTTTCATCGACGCCTGCGCGCGCTCGGTATCGTTCCAGAAACCGTCGGCCCGGGTGCGCTCGTCGAGCTCGGCTATCTCACGCGTCTTGCCAGCGTAGTCAAAGACGCTCCTTGAGGGTCGCCAGGCGGTCGTGCAGGCGGGTGATCGTCGTCATCTGAGAATCGCTCATTGCGGGTGGAGCGGTTTCCCACCGGCCGCCCCGCTCCCTTGTCGCGGCGTGCCTAACGCGTGATAGAGCGGCGTACTCGACACGATGGAGGGCTCCTATGATCGTTCAACCTCAGGCCGACCCGACGTTCGCGGCATTTGCTGGCGGCACCGACCCCGACGGCGGGCCGATCGCATCGCCGTCCTTCACCCCCCTGGGTACGCCGGCCGACGCCATCGCCCGGCTACTCCCGCCTCAGGGCTCCGGCTACGGGGGTGGTTATTTCGGGCAAAGCTCCGGGCAATCGGGCGGCCTGTGGGGCGCGATCCAGGGCCTCCTGCAGCAGCTCAGCGCCATGCTTTCGCAGTTCGCGAGCGGGAACGCCGCCGGCAACCCGGGCGTCCCGGGCGAGCAGTACTACGCCAACGCGAATGCTGCGTCGCTCGGCGACCCGCATTTGAGCTTCAACGGGACGGCCTGGGACAACATGGGTAACCAGCCCGACCTGCTGCACTCCGATTCGTTCCCGGGCGGTTTCTCTCTCGCCACGCAAACGACGGCGCCCAACGCCCAAGGCGTCGCATGGAACCAGCGCGCGACGATCTCCACCAATTACGGCGCGACGAGCGTCAGCCTCGATAATGCCGGCACCGCGACCGTGATGCAGAACGGCATGCCGATCGAAGTACAGACGGGCACGCCCCTCAATCTTGGGAACGGCGACACCGTCATGCTCGGCACCGACGGTTCGGTGCAGATGACCGCCAATAACGGGCTTGGCGGAAGCATCACCACCACCTTGCGCAAAAACGGCAACGGCGTCGACGTCACCTGCAACGCGAGCAACGTCGATTTGGGCGGCGCCTTGGCGAGCGGTCCCACGGGCGTTCCGCAATCGCCCGCGGGCGGCAATGGACTGCCGGGCATGTGGATGCGCCCCCGGCCGATCGAGCCGATCGCCTTTCAGGACGGCGACCCTAACTAACCGGTAACGCGCTATGCGACCCCGCTGCCGTGGCACTTCTTGTATTTCTTGCCGCTACCGCACGGGCAGATGTCGTTACGGCCGACTTTGGGTTCGTTACGATGCACCGGCGCCGCCGGCGACTCGTCGTCCTTATTGGTGTGCAATTGCGCGGGACGGCGCTGCGAGCCGGGGATCGGGCCGAGGAGTTGCTCGGCCTGATCGGGCGAGAGCCGGCCGTTCGGAGCGGCCTGCGGCAACATCGCTCCATCCGGAATCGTTTCGAACTGCTGCATCGGCGATTGCTGTTCCGGCGGCGGACCGTGCTCGATCACGACGCGGAATATCCCCTTGACGGCTTCGTCCGCGATGTTGTTCTTGAGCGACTCGAAGATTTCGTAGGCTTCTTTTTCGTACTCGACGCGTGGATCTTTCTGCCCGTACCCGCGCAAGCCGATACCGGTTTTGAGATGATCCATCACGTAGAGATGATCGACCCACTGCCGATCGATGATCGGTAACATCAAGTAGCGCGATTCCACCACGCGCATGATCTCGGGGGTCACTTCTGTTTCTTTGGCTTCGTAGGCCGCGAGCGCCGTTTCTTGCAGAAGAGCGCGGATCTCTTCTTTATCCTTACCGCGCAGATCGTCCGGGCTCAGCTCTTGCTTGATCGGAAAAATCAATTCGAGCTCGTTGAGCATCTCGTCGTAATCCCACTCGCTCGGGTGGGCGTTTTCGGGCGCGTTGTGCTCGACCGCTTCGTCCACTTTGGCCGCTAGGGATTGGAGTAAGAACGTGCGCCCGTCGAAGGTTCCCTCCAGAATGGCTCGACGATCGGCGTAAATGATCTCGCGCTGCTTGTTCATCACGTCGTCGTATTCGAGGACGTGCTTTCGCATCTCGTAGTTGTGGTTTTCAACCTTGCTCTGGGCGCGCTCTATCGACTTGGTCACTAGGCCCGATTCGATCGGCTGCTCGTCGGTGAAGCCGACGCGCTCCATGATCGCGTTCATGCGATCGCCGCCGAAGAGACGCATCACTTCGTCTTCGAGCGAGATGTAGAAGCGCGTGGAACCGGGATCGCCTTGGCGTCCCGCGCGCCCGCGCAACTGGTTGTCGATACGCCGTGACTCGTGGCGCTCGGTCCCGATGATATGCAAGCCGCCGTTCGCGGCCACGCCCTCACCGAGCTTGATATCGGTGCCGCGGCCGGCCATGTTGGTGGCGATCGTCACCTGCGCGGGTTGGCCGGCATCCTTGATGATCTCGGCTTCTTGCTCGTGATATTTCGCGTTGAGCACGTTACACTCGACGCCGCGGCGACGCAACATCGAGGCGAGCAATTCGCTCTTTTCGATGGAACGGGTGCCCACCAGGACGGGCCGGCCTTTGGCGTGTTCCGCGAGAATTTCGTTGACGACCGCTTCGAACTTCGCTTTTTCCGATTTGAAGACGATGTCCGTGCTATCTTTGCGAGCCATCGGCTGGTTCGTCGGAATGATGACGACGTCCAACCCGTAAATATCGCGGAACTCCCGCTCTTCGGTTTTTGCGGTACCGGTCATACCGGCGAGATGGTCGTAGAGGCGGAACAAATTTTGGAACGTGATCGTCGCGAGCGTCTGGTCCTCGCCTCGAACTTTGATGCCTTCTTTGGCTTCGATGGCTTGATGGATGCCGTCGGAGTAGCGACGGCCGTACATCAGGCGTCCGGTAAATTCATCGACGATGACGACTTCGTCGTCTTTGACGATGTATTGCTGGTCGCGGTGGAAGAGATTCCAAGCTTTGAGCGCCGCGTTGAGCTGATGCGCAAGTTCGATATTGCGTTGATCGTAGAGGTTTTGGATGCCGAGCATCTTTTCGACTTTTGCGACGCCCGGCTCGGCGATCGGCACGGCGTGAGCCTTCTCATCGACCGTATAGTCTTCGCCTTTTTTCAAGCGCGGGATAATCTGCGCGAACTTTCCGTAGAGTTCGGTCGATTCTTGCGACGGGCCGCTGATGATCAGCGGGGTGCGCGCTTCGTCGACGAGGATCGAATCCACTTCGTCGATCAGCGCGAAATACAACTCGCGCTGAACTAAATCTTCAACCTGCCACGCCATATTATCGCGCAGATAGTCGAACCCCACCTCGTTGTTGGTAACGTAGGTGACGTCGCAGGCATACTGCGCGCGGCGCTCGACCGGCTCGAGCCCGTGCTGGATGATACCGACGGTTAACCCCAGGAACTCGTAGAGCGGCCCCATCCATTCGGCATCGCGGCGCGCGAGGTAATCGTTGACGGTGACCACGTGGACGCCGCGCCCTTCGAGTGCCCGCGCGTATACCGGAAGCGTCGCGACGAGCGTCTTGCCTTCGCCGGTCTTCATTTCCGCAATGCGCCCTTCATACAGCACCTGGCCGCCCATGATCTGGACGTCGAAGTGGCGCATGCCTAAAACGCGCTTGCCGGCCTCGCGGACGACGGCAAACGTTTCGGGCAGCAGATCGTCGAGCGTTTCGCCTGCTTGGAGGCGTTCGCGGAACTCGATCGTTTTTGCGCGGAGCGCATCGTCGGAGAGCGCTTGCGTCGCCGATTCTAATGCGTTGACTCTATCGACGGTGCGCCGCAGTCGCGAGACCTCTCGCTCGTTGCCGTCAAACAGCGCTTTCAGGAATGCCATACGGGTACTCGTGTTCTCCTAGCGTACGGGGCCTCTGCCCCCAGCCTCCTATTGTACACCGTCGGGATGCGACCGTTGTCGCACCGCCTCTACGAGCGGCTCTTAGGAGACTACGGGAAGGGTAACGGTAAAGGTGCTGCCCTGGTTTTCCTTGCTCTGCACGACGATCGCCCCCTTGTGGGCCTCGACGACCTTGCGGGCGACGTAGAGGCCGATTCCGGACCCGGCGATGCCCTGGCGCCGGGCGTTGCTCGCTCGCCCGAACCGGGTGAAGAGTGTTGCCAACTCCTCGCTCGGAATACCGATCCCCTCGTCGCTCACCTCGATGAGCGCCCGGTCGGCCGCCCGCCGGACCCGCACGCGAACGGTCCCTTGGGAGTATTTCAGCGCGTTCTGAAGCAAGTTGTCGATCACGTGCCGGAACCGCTGAGGGTCCATCTCCACCGGAATCGGCTCCGCCGGGACCTCGATAACGACGCGCTCGTTATTGGGCGCCGCGGCCTGTACGCACTCCGCCGCGAAGGATCCGAGTTCGAGCATCGTCCGGGCGAGCGAAAATCCCTCGGATTGGGTCTGCGCCAAGACCAGCGCGTCGTCGGAGAGACGCACCAAGCGGCGGGTCTGCGAAAAGATCGTTTCGATCTCTTCGCGTCCCTCTTCACCGTCGTCCAATAACAGCTCGCAGTATCCCAGAATCACCGTGAGCGGGCCTTTGAAATCGTGCGCCAGCATGGCGAGCAGATCGTCTTTGAATTCGCTCGATTCTTGGAGCGCGCGATTGGCGAAACTCATCGCCTCGTAGAGCTCGAGATTTCGCAGAGCCAGGGCCAGCAGCGCCCCAAACTCTTGCAAGAGTCGCAGTTCGTCGCGGCCGAACCGCGCGCGATTCTCGCGCCCGAGAAGCAAGAAGGCGTCGATAGTGTCGACGGCGCGATCGGGGGCGGCCGAACGCGCGAGCGGTATCACGACGTAACCGGGCCCGTCGATCAAACGCTGCACCCGCCGGTCGTCGCTCGCAAGCCCGGAGAGACGTTCGGCGCGGGGGGCGACGTCGAACCCGCTGGCTTCGACCAGCGAAGCCACGTCGGTGCCGAAAGAACCGACGCACTCGTACGAGATACTGGCCCACCGCAGCACGCAGGCACGTTCCGCCCCCACCAGGTTGGCAGCTAAGCGGCACATGACATCCGCCAGCGGCGAGATCGACGTATGGCTCAAAATCGAGCGCGCGGCTTCGGCCAGCGTCTCCCGCTCCTGCGCTCGCCGCAATTCGCGTTCGTACGCATGCGCGTTCGCAAGCGCGATCTCCAGATGGGATCCCAGCGTCCGAAAAAACGTCGCGCGTTCTTCGTGCGGCCAATCGATCTCGCCCTCCGCGGCCCGCACCACGAACATTCCCCACAGCGTACCGTCGATGCGCAACGGAATGACGACCCCGCTGCGATCGTCGAAAAGCGCCGAACGAGCGGCGCGCGGCACCAACGATTCGCTCGAAGGCTCCTCGACGGAGAGAAACGGCTCCAGGAGCGCGCGTTCCACCGACTCCGCCGGTTCCCGGCTGCGCTGCTCGCGCATCCGCAAGGCCCGGCGCACGAGCGACGCACCGTCGAGCCCGTATGCGGCGCAATCGACGGGCAGTTCGTGCGAGACCGTCACCGCAAATACCAGCAACACCTCGTCGACGTACTGCGTATCGCGCAGAATGCGCACCACCCGTTCGAGCGTCTCCGCCTGCGTGCGCCGCGCCCGCTCGCGCTCGTACAGGCGCGCGTTCGAGAGCGCGAGACCAACGTGAAAGGCCAGGGAGCGCAGCGCCGTCACGTCGGCGTCCTCGAAGCCCCGCGGCCGATCGAATGCGAGTACCAGCGCGTCCTCCACCTGTCCGTCCACGACGAAGGGGACGGCGATCGCGCTCTTGCTGCCCGCGCCGAACGGGCCGCTCGCATCGATATCCTCGCGACGAACGGTGAGGCCGCCAAAAACCTTGCGCAAGTCCGCATCCAACTCGACCGGCGCCCGCGGTGCCGCGGCGGCGCCGTCGCGCACGGCGCAAGCGGCCACCGTGGCGCGATCGGCGTTGGCCACCCGCTCGTAGACGATGCAGCGATCGGCATCGAATGCCGCGCGCACCCCGTCGACGATACCGAAGAGGACGTCGCGCCGATCCAGCGACTTGTGCAACCGTTCGTTGACCATGGCCAGCAATTGACTGTCGCGCGACTGGCGGCGCGCCTTCAACAGCGCTCGATCCCGTTCGAGGAGGCGCGCGATGACCGCGCAGAGCGAGATGAGCTCTTCCCGAGTGTCCGCGGACGCAGGCTTCTCGAGCATAGCCACGACGACGCCGATCGTCTGCGACCCGGCTACCAGTGGCACGAACAACGCGTCGGCTCTGCCGAGCGTACTGGTGACGCCGACGAACGCGCGCTGCTGATCCCTGGATACTAACGAGGCGCCGCCGTCGTCAAAGCGTGCGAGCGCG